>NZ_BADU01000078.1:0-49780 GCF_000239875.1 Pseudoalteromonas sp. BSi20311
TNTTTTTATGCCTGCTATAGTAAGTTAAGCTTATGCCCAACCTTCATAGCGTTTTCTACGTGATAACACGATAGTTAAGATAATTCCTAAGAACAAACCTAAAAATGCAATGGCTCCGCCGTATGTAAGTAACTGGCGTTTTTCTTTAGCACTGGTTGCTTGTTTTAGTTGTTGCTCTTGAGAAAGCTCACCTTGTAACTGACTAATTTGTGCTAATAGTTGCGCGTTTTGTTCGGTTAACTGTGCGTTTTGCTCTTGCAGCTCAGGTAACTCAACTTGCGCTTGACGAAGTCTATTTTGCATAGTGCTTATTTCATTATTGAGGGCTTGGTATTGTTGTTTTAAACCAGCTGATTCACTAATGAATTTAGCTTCTACCCAGCCTTCACGATCTTTATCATCTTTAACTTTTATAAAACCATTTTGTTCATCAGATAATAAAGTGAGTTGCGTACCTGCATCTATTGAACCAAGTAAACGATAGTCTTTACTGGCACCTGAGCGCATGAAAGTATACAAATTATCGATTATATAAGCTGTTTTAGCATTAGTCGGCGACGTTGATTGAGCTTCCTCTGCTTGGCTCATAAACGGGGCGGCTGTTAAAAGCAGCCATAGTAAACAGTGTTTTAGCATTTATCTACCTTGTTAATCTAGCAGTGTCCGTTGTGAACGTGATTTTTATTTCGCATAAGTATATAGATAGTATGGATTTAATAGTTTAATAGCAAGACAGATATTGTAACCAGAGCATTTTGCTTGTGTGTTTATGACTAAAAAATTTGCAATATAGGGCTGCTTTGTTTATTTTGAGCACTTATTAATTTTAAGGGTAATCCGCAAGCCTAATGGATACTGAGATAGAACTGAAATTTTTGGTATCAGATGACGTCATTCCACTGATCCCCTCACTAATTACTCAATTTGCAAAAACAGTCACAAACAAACCTTCTAAAAGTTTGCAAAATGCTTATTATGATACACCAAGCAGAGAGTTAAGAGCACTCGATATTGGCTTTAGAACGCGTTGTACAGACGAGCGCTGTGAGCAAACAATTAAGCTAGCTGGAGAAGTGGTAGGGGGCTTACATCAGCGCCCAGAGTACAATCTTCCAATAGAAACAAACCGACCAAATCTAATGGCGTTTGATTCATCAATTTGGCCTCACGGTATGCAAATTGATGCCATATCACAAAATCTATTCCCTATTTTTAGTACTAATTTTATTCGCCGTACGTGGTTAATAGAAACCCCAAATGGTGCCAAAATTGAAGTGGTATTAGATAAAGGTGAAATTGCTGCGTCAGGTAAGGTAGAAATCATCAGCGAGCTTGAAATCGAGCTGGTTGAAGGTAGTCGTGAGGAGCTATTTGCTTTTGCAGATATATTAGTGAGCCAAAACAGCATTCGTTTAGGGCTCTATTCAAAAGCAGCAAGAGGGTACCGCCTTGCGGATGACACGCCGCTTCAACCAAGTAAATCAATCGGCTTTGTGAAACTTAATAAGCAAGCCACTCAAGAGCAAGCCCTTATTGAAGCTATGGGGTTTGGTATTCGCTTTGTGCAAAAGCACGAGCAATGCTATTTCGATAAGCCAAGTTTAAAAACATTAAAACGTGTAACCGACGGCATTAGCTTAATTCGCCACAACTTTTGGTTGTTTGACGATATTGTTAGTAAAGAAAGTACCGAGCAACTCAGAACAGAACTCAAGTGGCTATTAAGTGAGTTAGCATGGGTTGAAAATGCAATTCAGTTAAAAACTTATACTTCTAAGCGCCATGCTTTTTATAAAAAAATAAATAGCGCCCCAGCGTTAACGCAAGTTATTAACGATTTAAAAGAGTTACAGCCGAGCATTGACGATATTTTTTCGCTTTTTCATAGTGCACGCTACAACCGTTTATTGCTGAGCTTAACAACGTGGCTGATAAATAAGCAGTGGCGTAAAGATTGGAGCCAAGCAGAGCTTCAAAATGCAGAGCAACCTATTGTAGATATTGCTCATCGCTTATTTGATAAAGATTGGAAAAACTTACACCGTTTACTCCCTAAAGAGCAAAGCTTAGCAGGCAATGATTACTTAAACTTTCGCACTCAATTAGAAAATAGCTTACTCAGTGGTAATTGTTTGGGCGCACTGTTTAATAAAGATGAGCGATTAGAATTTAGGCTCCCTTGGCTGGATATTTCTCATGGGATGTATGAGTTAAGCACGCTTGATTATTTAAAACAGCTGTGTGGCGGGCAAGAAGATGCTCAACTGGCAAAAATACAACTATGGTTAGAGCAAAAATCTGACTTTTTAGTCAGTGCCATGGAGCAAAGTCGACATGCTTCATTTGATACAGAACCTTATTGGCTTTAATGACTAAGCACTTTTGTGGCCGGACTTTGCTGCAAAAGTGCATGATTTTTTCACTTTTGTGTTTTGCTACCAATGTGTGTTCACAGCCATCTTGGCAACTTTACGAAAGTAAACAAGGGGTAAGTGTTTATTTTCAGCGTTTAACTGACGATACCTTGAAAATGAAAGCTGAAACGGTGGTTAACAATGTCACCGCAGAGGATTTAGTTGCTTTACTTAGTGATACCGATACAGCCCCTAGCTGGATAGAAAACATTACTAAGGTCACGTTACTCAAAAGTTTAAGCCCTTCAGAAAACTTAGTTTATAGTTATATTGATAGCCCGTGGCCTGTTAGCAATAGGGATGTGATTACTTATTCGTGCTATACAAGGGTGAGTTCGTTGCAAACGCAGCTTAGTATTCACGCGCGCCCAGATTTTTTACCTAAAACTAAAGGGGTAATAAGAATAAGCATCTTAAATGCAACGTGGTTGCTAACTCAGCAGGCGGAAAATTTACACATTAGTTATCAGGTATATGCGTTACCAGGCGGCAAGATACCTACATGGTTAAATAATAGGGTCGCTTTAAAAAGCACCCTTAAGACTCTAATCAATTTAGCTGAAACACTTGCGACTAAGCAGTACACAGCGAAGTCAACCGTCATTCGTACTGGGGATTGCACACATGGCGAATTGCCGCAGTTATAAGCTAAAAAGTGACCTAAGAGGTCACTTTTTAGTGGGTAAAAGCTAATTAGTATTTAGCGGATTCACCGTCTTTGGGTAAAGACTGATTTATAAACTCGCGTAAATCGTTATTAGAGCTTTCTAAATCTGCGTGGCGTAGATACATCATATGGCCACTGCGGTAGCCTTTAAAGCTTAACCTATCTTGCATTTTACCACTTGGATCTAATTGCCACATAGTATATTTGGCATCAAAGTAATTGGTTGCACCGTCAAAGTAGCCCGCCTGAACCATTACATTTAAATAAGGGTTTTGAGCCATGGCTAAGCGTAAATTTTCACCGGTATTATTTCCGCTTCTATCCCATGGGTGAACGTTACCAAATAAGTTATATTTGATATCGGTTTTGTAATTAAGCTCTTCACGAAGATAATAGTTAATTGCAGGAGTGAAAGAGTGCAGCCATGATGTAAGCTCTGCCCAGTAATCTGGTGACTCACCGGCATCGCGTTTATCTATGCCTAAATAGCGCGAATCCAGTCGACCAACCATTTGTCCGCGTTCACGCAATAACTCTTTCCAAAAAAACTGTGTTGGAATATCTAAATTGTTTTGACTAACAAATGTTTCAGATAAACCCGCATATTCAGCCATTTTTTTAATAATACGACGTTTTTCGTCAGGCGCAATAAAGCCGCCTTTTGCAAGCGCAGGAATAAGCTCATTAACGGTAAACTGTTCAACTTCCGGTAATAGCTCGTCTAAATCTTTTGCTTGTAAATCGGCGTTTAATGCTTTGTGGTACCATGCAGTAGCTGCAAAGTAAGGTAGGCGGTTAGCTGCTTTTACTGGTCCGTCGCGTTTAATACCGATATCGGTAGGAGATACGAGTACAACACCGTTAATGTACATCCACTGACTATTTTGCAGCTCATGCGCTAAACCCGATACACGAGTAGTACCATAGCTTTCACCAATTAAAAACTTTGGAGAACGCCAACGTTCATTTCGAGATACAAAAGTATTAAGCCATTCTGCGAGGTACTTTATATCGGCATTAACGCCAAAAAATAGCTCTTTTTGTTTATCTTTGGGTAAAAAGTTACCGTCTTTATCTTCTACAACACGTGAATAACCTGTATTTACAGGATTTACATAAACGATATCCGCTACATCTAAAACCGAATAAGGGTTATCTTTTACACCATAAGGTTGAATTGGGTAGCCTTCGTCGTCAATTTTTAAAACGCGAGGGCCGGTGTAAGCTAAATGCATCCAAACTGATGCTGAACCAGGGCCACCATTAAATGAAATAAGTAATGGACGCTTTGTTCTATCATCTACTTTATCGCGGGTGTAGTAAGTGTATTGAAGGGTTGCAATGGCATCACCCTTGTTATCCCATACTGGCTGTGTGCCTGTTGCTACCGTATAAGAAAATCGTTCGTTATTTATTTTTGCTTTGTGCTGAGTAACTACTTTACTGTCGATATCAATACGGCGTTGATTATCGGCAAACGTTGCACTCGTAAATGTAAGTGCAATTGCGGCAATGGGTAAAAATAGACTTCGACTAAATTTCATAACTAACCCTTTTTATTTTATGTACTGCAGTTATAGCGATATTTGAGTAAAAAACAAAAGTATTGAGACTAGCTGCCGATAATAATCGTTGAGTTTATGTAATTAAGATTAATCTCAACATAGCAAACAGGCGAAATATACTTGATGTGTATGCCATACTGTAAGTTTAAGGCGATTAAGAAATTTAATTATTAATTAAGCTTTTTAGGTTATTGGTCGCTTTAATTGTTTTTAAATGGATGCTTGAGAGTGATTTATTTTTAGGTTTATTACCATAAAGGGTGAACGTAAATGAAAGGGAGTTTATGCAACGGGTTTTAATTGTTGAAGATAATATAAGGGTACAACAGGTACTCAAACATATTGCTGCTCATTATCTTGGTGTGCGGGTTGATTTCGCTCAGTCACTTACTCAATGTAAAAAGTTACTAAATCAAACTAGTTATTCGCTCGCGTTAGTTGATTTATCTGTTGGTGGTCAAATCGATACTGATATAACTCGCTTTACACTGTCGCAAGGTATCCCTACGTTGGTGATGACAACGCAAACAGATGAACATACACGTTTAAAAATGCTGGAATTAGGTATTATCGATTACGTCATTAAAGATAATCGCGACTCTTATCTTTACGCTATAAAATTTGTAGCACAGTTATTGCGTAACCAGGGGCGCAAAGCGCTGGTTGTAGATAATTCCTTATTGAGCAGTAGCTTGGTTAAGCAAATGCTCGAAAAACAATTGTTTGACGTCATTACTGTTGATAATAGTGCGCAAGCTCTTCATATACTTGAGCATGATCAGGCTATCAACTTAGTGATCACTGACCATAACTTATCAGGTATGAATGGTTTTGAATTAATTAGAGTTATTCGTAATATTAAAAGCCGTGAGCAATTGGCCATTATTGGTTTAGCTGATGTATATAGTTATGGCGTTGCTGCACGATTTATTAAATCAGGTGCGAATGACTTTTTAACTAAACCCTTCACCCATGAAGAGTTTCACTTTCGAGTGGTGCAAACTATGGAGTCAATATGGCTAAGTAATGCTAAAAAACCGGCTTTGTCTTTCGATGCGACAGAGTAACTTTAATCTTAAATACATTATCAATGTGTATTTGGCGAGAGTGTAACGGTTAGTTAAAGACGATTATTTGCGTATTTATCGACTCGCACCAATTCTGTATTTTGACTTAAAAAAAGCGCACCTAAATGGTGCGCTTTTTTGTTTTTTATATTATTTAATTTAATAACCCTCTGTTTTTATTTGTAATTTAAAGCTGGCACAAAGGTTGGATTGCATAGAGCAAATACAATAACAAGCTAGTGTCCTAAGGGGGCCTTTGTGAAAATGATCAGTGCAATAATAAAGCCATTCAAACTAGATGATGTGCGTGAAGCACTCGCTGATTTAGGCATCGAAGGAATGACCGTGGTTGACGTTAAGGGGTTTGGACGTCAAAGAGGTCATACAGAGTTATACCGTGGTGCAGAGTACCAAGTTGACTTTATACCTAAAATTAAACTTGAAATTGCCACTCGTAGTGAAAATTGCCAACGCGTTGTAGAAACCATTACCAAAGTTGCTGGAACGGGCAAAATTGGTGACGGCAAAATTTTTGTTTACGACTTAGATCAAATTGTCCGTATTCGTACTGGCGAACTTGATGATGATGCTATTTAAGGGGGCAACATGGAAAATACAATTATAGAGCTGAAGTTTTCGCTCGATACGTTTTACTTTTTAATCTCTGGCATCTTAGTTATGTGGATGGCAGCTGGTTTTGCAATGTTAGAAGCAGGTTTAGTGCGCTCAAAAAATACCACAGAAATTCTAACTAAAAATATCGCACTTTATTCTATCGCTTGTACTATGTTTTTGTTGGTCGGTTACAACATTATGTATGTAGACAACGTTGAAGGCGGAATAATTCCTTCATTTGGTGGCCTAATAGGTAGTCAAGCGGCAGACGCCGATCATTCACTAGAGTCTGATTTTTTCTTCCAAGTAGTATTTGTTGCAACGGCTATGTCTATTGTATCTGGCGCCGTAGCGGAGCGTATGAAGTTATGGGCTTTCTTAGTGTTTACAGTAGTACTTACAGGATTAATTTACCCAATTGAAGGTTACTGGACATGGGGTGGCGGCTTCCTATCTGAATTAGGCTTTGTTGATTTTGCAGGTTCTGCCATTGTCCATGCAACCGGTGCAGCTGCAGCGCTTGCGGGTGTAATTCTACTGGGTGCACGTAAAGGTAAATATGGTAAAAATGGTGAAATTTACCCAATTCCAGGTTCAAACTTGCCACTTGCTACATTGGGTACATTTATTTTATGGATGGGTTGGTTTGGCTTTAACGGTGGATCACAGTTATTAATTTCAGATAAAGAAAATGCAACTGCAGTAGGTCAAATACTACTTAACACCAATGCTGCTGCAGCTATGGGTGCAATATCAGCCTTGTTCTTATGTAAATTATTATGGGGTAAGGCAGATTTAACCATGGTACTTAATGGCGCACTTGCAGGCTTAGTGGTTATTACTGCAGATCCATTATCACCATCACCATTAATGGCGTGTTTATATGGCCTACTAGGTGGATCTTTGGTTGTACTAAGCATTGTGGCACTTGATAAAGTGAAAATTGACGACCCTGTAGGTGCCATCTCTGTGCATGGTGTATGTGGCATATTAGGTGTGGTATTAGTGCCGGTTACTAATGCCGAGGCTAGCCTTGTGGCACAGTTAATTGGTTTACTATGTATCATTGGCTTTGTGTTTATCGCTTCATTCATTGTTTGGGCAGTCTTAAAACAAACTATGGGTATTCGTGTTACCGAAGAGGAAGAGCTAAACGGTATGGATCAACATGATTGTGGTATTGATGCTTACCCAGAATTTGTTTCAGTAAGAAGTAATTAAAAGTAAAAGTATTGTGTGTTCAATCAAAGCCCTACTCAGTTAGGGCTTTTTTGATTTCAGGAAGGGTTAATTTTTCAGGTGTTAGAGTAATGTGATAAGCTCCTCGCGTTAAATCAACCTTTGGAATGTATTACACTTAAATGGCTGAAAAAAAGAAAACACCGACCAGTAAACCCTCGACTAAGCGCGCTACTAAGTCATCTAAAACATCAGCGCGAAAAAGTGCTGCAAAAAAAACCGCAAGTTCGGCTAAACGGCCATTTTTAAAAACTTTGTTTTCTATTTTTTGGAAACTGAGTCTGGCGACTTTCATCGCTGTAGCACTTTACTTTATTTATCTTGATGCAAAAATCACCCGCCAATTTGAAGGCAACAAATGGCAACTTCCAGCCCAAGTGTATGCGCGTTCAATGACGTTTTTTCCTGGGCAGTTTTTATCTGAGCAAGAAGTTTTATGGGAGCTTAAACGTTTAAATTACACGGCAGTTAATCGCTTGAGCCGCACAGGGCAATATATTAAAACAGCTAATAGTATTAAGATTTTTCGTCGTGATTTTGAATTTTATGATGGTTTAGAAAATGCTCATGTAATTGAATTACGTTTCTCTGGGGAAAAGGTTGCCAGTATTAAAGATAAATTCGGTCGTCGCTTAAACACTGCCAGATTAGAGCCTGTACAAATAGCCCGTATAGGTAATGACTCAAAACAAGACCGCGAATTTGTGCCATTAGATAAATTTCCAGACATGCTTAAGAATGCTTTGTTAGTGGTCGAAGACCGCGATTTTTATGATCACCACGGGGTATCGGTATTTTCTATTTTACGGGCTTTATATACCAATATTCGCGCAGGAAGAACCGTGCAAGGGGGCAGCACACTGACACAACAGTTGGCTAAAAATATTTATCTTACCCGTGAACGTTCATTAGTACGTAAAATCAATGAAGCTTTTATTGCGCTTATTCTTGATTATCGTTATTCAAAAGATCAGATTCTCGAAGCCTATTTAAACGAAGTCTACCTAGGTCAGTCTTATAACCAAGGTGTGCATGGTATGGGATTAGCGGCTGAGTTTTACTTTGCAAAACCCGTTGATGAACTTGAGTACGACCAAATTGCTCTGCTGGTGGCCATGGTTAAAGGCCCTTCTTATTATAACCCTAGACGTTATAAAGAACGTGCTATGGAGCGTCGTGACTTAGTGCTGCGTTTAATGGTCGATAACAAACTTATTTCCACTAAAGAGTATCGAGCCTCATTAAAGCGCGCAATTGATATTGCGCCAATGAAAGCCAGCTTACAAAAGTCTTACCCAGGTTACTTGGAGTTGGTTAATCGCGAGTTAAAACAGCTGCTACCTGATCAAGAAGTATTAGATGCAGGGGTGCGCGTATTTACCTACTTCGACTTGCAAAAACAAACCGCAATGGAAGAATCGATTAAGGCCAGTTTACCTTATTTGGAAAGGCGTCCAAATACCAAAGAATTAGAAGCGGCAATGATCTCCGTTAATGTTGAAAAAGCTGGTGTATCAGCGTTAGTCTCTGGACGTGATGTGCGCTATTCAGGGTTTAACCGCGTACTTGATACCAAGCGCAATATTGGCTCATTAGTTAAACCGGCAGTGTATTTAAGTGCACTGCAGCTTCCTCATTATAATTTAGCGACGTTGCTTGATGATTCACCCGTGCAAGTCACCAACGAAGAGGGAAAAGTATGGCAGCCAGAAAACTTTGATCATCAATATCGAGGTGCCGTGCCTCTTTATAAAGCATTCAGCCACAGCATTAATATTCCGGCAGTTAACTTAGGGCTTGATGTTGGGGTTGATAAAGTTGCTAATACACTCAGAGGACTAGGTGCTAAAGGCCATATTAATGAATACCCGTCGCTGCTATTAGGGGCTATTGAAATGTCGAGTTTTGAAGTGGCTCAGCTTTATACCACAATTGCTGCTGATGGCGAATACAGAGAGCTGACGTCTATCTCGGCATTAACCGACTCTGTTGGTAAAGTACTTTATAAGCATAAAGTGAGTAACGAACAACGCTTTGATAAAGATGCCATGTACATGACCAAATACGCTATGAAGCGAGTAACTAAAGATGGCACCGCTAAACGCTTAAATTTACATTTTCCGTCGATTCAGCTCGCAGGTAAAACAGGTACCAGTAACGAATTACGCGACAGCTGGTTTGCTGGGTTTGATCAAAATACAGTGACGGTTGCATGGTTAGGTCGTGATGATAATAAAAGTACTGGCTTAACCGGCAGTGTAGGCGCGCTTGAAACCTATATTCGTTATTTAAAACCCTTAAACCCGCAAGCAATTGCCGATACCCGTCCACCTTCAATTCGGTGGGCATTTGTAAACGAGCAAACCGGGAAGCAAGCACCACCAGGGTGTGGCAAAGTGATTCAATTACCGCTTAGGGCCAGTGAGTTTAAACCAAGGCCCCAATGTATTCGCTAAGTAATAAAAACAAAAAAGCCCGAAAGGGCTTTTTTATGGGTAAGCGATCTTATGAGCTAAACGTTATAGTTTAGCAAAAGCGCGCTCTGCCGCTTCAATCGTTGCCTGAACTTCTTGCTCTGTATGCGCAGCACAAACAAAACCAGCTTCAAACGCTGAAGGTGCTAAATAAACTCCTTCTTCAAGCATTAAGTGGAAGAACTTTTTAAAGCGCTCTAAATCACATTCAGTGGCTTGTTGGTAAGTAGTTACTTTTTCTGCATCAGTAAAGAAAAAGCCATACATGCCGCCAGCGTAGTTAGTCGTTAAGGCAATACCTACTTTTTTAGCTGCTGCTTCAAAGCCTTCACAAATCGCTTTACTAATAGCTTCTAATTTTTCGTGAACGCCAGGTGCACTTAGTAACTCAAGTGATTTTAAGCCTGCAGCCATCGCAATTGGATTTCCTGAAAGTGTACCCGCTTGATAAACTGGGCCTACAGGTGCGATGTAATCCATAATTTCTGTTTTACCACCAAACGCGCCTACTGGCATGCCACCACCAATTACTTTACCT
Source organism: Pseudoalteromonas sp. BSi20311 (assembly GCF_000239875.1). Lineage (NCBI taxonomy): Bacteria > Pseudomonadati > Pseudomonadota > Gammaproteobacteria > Alteromonadales > Pseudoalteromonadaceae > Pseudoalteromonas > Pseudoalteromonas sp. BSi20311. The sequence goes on from NZ_BADU01000078.1 coordinate 10,580, forward strand.
AAACAGGTTAAGTCTGGTTTGATGTTGTAGTAAGCCTGAGCGCCACCAAGGGCTACACGAAAACCTGTCATTACTTCGTCAAAAATAAGCACAGATTGGTACTGATCACAGACTTCACGCAGTCCTTCTAAAAAGCCAGGTACTGGTGGGATACAGTTCATGTTACCTGCAACTGGCTCAACAATAATACACGCGATTTCATCGGCGTATTTAGCAAAAATTGCTTTCACTTCTTCAATATTGTTAAACGAAACCGTAAGGGTGTGCTTAGCTAAATCTTCAGGAATGCCTGGAGAGTTAGGTACACCCATAGTTAATGCACCAGAGCCGGCTTTTACTAGCAGTGAATCTGCATGGCCGTGGTAACAACCCTCAAACTTTAAAATTTTGTCACGACCAGTAAAACCACGAGCTAAGCGAATTGCACTCATTGTTGCTTCAGTACCTGAGCTTACCATACGTACTTTTTCGATAGATGGGACTAGCTCTTTAACTTTTTCAGCCATTAAAATTTCAGCTTCGGTAGGTGCACCGTAGCTTAAACCATTTTCTACCGCATCATGCACTGCTTGTTTTATTTCAGGGTGATTGTGGCCCATAATCATTGGACCCCAAGAGCCCACATAATCAATGTAACGGTTGCCATCAGCATCAAATGTAAACGCGCCCTGTGCTTTAGTAATAAACAGCGGAGTACCACCTACACCATTAAAAGCACGCACTGGTGAATTTACGCCACCAGGAATAGAGTCTTGAGCTCGTTTAAATAAGTCTTGGCTAATTGTCATGAAAAATCCTATTGTTTTATCACTTTAAAATTAAAAGCTTAGCTATCGCGTTTGCGGCTAAACCAAGGAACGTCTACTTCATACTGCTCGACTTTGTTTTCTACGCCGAGGGTTAAAGCAAACAGCGCCATACGAATAAGTACGCCATTTTGTACTTGGCGGAATATTGCTAGATTGTCGTTAGCATTTAAGTCGTTATCAAGTTCGTTTGCCTCTAAACGGCTATCGCGAGGAAGCGGGTGCATTAACACCGAGTTCGGTTTGCAATGGGAATTGTAAATAGACTGGCTAATTCTAAATCCACCACGGTATTTATTAGCTTCCTCTTGAGACGGAAAACGCTCTTCTTGAATGCGTGTTTGATAAACAATATCTGCCGCTAAGTTACCTTCCATTTTATCAACCAGTTCAATTTTATGTCCCGCATTTTCAACGACAGATAAAATTGAGTCAGGCATTTGCAAGCCATTAGGGGCAACCATTGAAAAGCGAATGTTTTTGTAATGACATAGTAGCTTTGATAGCGAGTGAACGGTTCGGCCATATTTTAAATCGCCGACTAGCGCAATGTGCATACCATCAATATTTTGCTCGAAGCGGTTAAGCTCTCGCTCAATAGTTAATAAATCAAGCAGCGCTTGAGTAGGGTGCTCATTGGGTCCATCGCCACCATTTATTACTGGTACGCTGCAACCTGTTGCAAATTCAGCTACCGAGCCTGAGTCTGGATGGCGCATTGCAACCGCATCAGCATAGGCTGAAATAACACGTGCGGTATCATATAGTGACTCGCCCTTAGCAAGCGCAGAGCTTTGCATACCGGTGGTTTCACGAACTAGTCCACCGAGTAAATTAAACGCAGTGCCAAAACTAACACGAGTACGCGTACTAGGTTCAAAAAACAGGTTCGCTAAAATAGCGCCTTCAAGCACATTGGTACGCTTTTGTTTTTTAGCGTATGGCTCCATTTTTTTTGCCACAGTAAATATACGTTCAATACAGTCTCGATCGAGTTGATTAACAGAGAGTATATTTTCACCTTGGAAACTGAACATGGGGTTATTCCTAGTTATTCAAAAAGGCGCGATAATCCATAAAGGAGCACGCAATCGCGCGTATTATACAAACTTAGTTTGCGACTTGGCAGTGTAATTTATAATCCTGTATTTAAAAGCTTGGCTTAATTATGGCTAAGGCAACTATTACGAGTAACGCTAAAACAGGTAGTTCGTTGAAAATTCGGTAAAACCGATCGCTTTTAGTATTTCTATCGTGTTTAAAATCAGCTAATAACTTGAAACAGTAGCCATGATAAATATATAAAATGATTACCAGCACTAGTTTGTAATGCAACCACATGCTGTAACGAAACCATTCGCGGCCGTATTCAAAGATGGTTAACACGCCAAATACTGCGGTAAGCACAGCAAAGGGAGTAACAAAATAAAGTAGCCGACGTTCCATTACTTTTAGCATTGAGTTACACGATTTTTCTTCACTCATAGCGTGATAAACAAAAAGGCGAGGTAGGTAAAAAATACCGGCAAACCAAGCAATCATAAAAAATACGTGCAAGGTTTTGTAAATTAATAATGCGCTCATACTGTTCTCATTATTGTTAAAGTAAACTGTTGCGTATGGTTAGAATATGGTGGATTTGATCCCACCGTAGTAATCCCATAATTTGTTGATTATCTAGCAAGTTATACACATAAAGCGCGCCACTGCGTTTATCATTTAAAATTTCAAATGCATCTGCAAGGGTGGCTTGGCTGCTAATACCTTGTAAGTTAATGTATTTTATATTGACCGCCTGATCAGACATTAAACTTAAGTCATATTCAGCTAGGCGATAACCATTTTCCTCGTCAAACACAATTAACGGTGTTTGGCTGTCCATGGCATCTAGGCTGTTTTTTATTTGCTCTTTATCATCGGAGTAGAGCAGTTTAAAGTCTTCATCCATATCATCCATCACCCCTACTTTTTGTAGGGCTTCAGTGGCGGGAGATACATGGTAAGGTAATCCCTGAAAGTCTAATTGCTGTAAAAATATAGAGCGGTTACCAAATACCTGCAAAGCTGTAACGTAGGCGGTGGTAATGACGATCATCGCCGGTACAATAATTTCCGGTGAAGAGGTCAGCTCCATCACGGTGGTCAGTGCTGCTAAGGGGGAGTGCAACGTTGCCGCCAGTAAGCCTGCCATGCCAAGCACGCCATAAGTGCCTGCTATGTCAGTCCCAGGGCTAATAAACTGGGCAAAAAATGCCATTAAAGTGCCGGTTAAAACGCCAAGCCCAATAACGGGACCAATTAACCCACCAGGGATACCTAAGCCAATAGCAAACAAAGTGGCTAATAACTTGGCAATTAAAATAGTGGTGAGTAGTTGAATATTTTCAGGTGACTCTACCGCAATAGTTATCGCACTCATACCCGAGCCCATTGCTTGTGGAACTGCGTAAGCAATTAAACTGGCAATACACCCTGCAATTATTAAACGTGGAAACATACTTAATGGTTTAAAGGTTTTAATAATCAGCATTAAGTTTTGGTTAAAAGCATAAGCCACCGCGCCCAGCCCCATGCCACACAAAATCAAATAGGGGTAATGCCAACCACTTAAGGGGGCAATGCTAATCAACGCAAGTTCTGAGCCCTCACCAAATACAAACTGAGTGGCTAATGCGCCGGTAACAGCTGCGAGCATTATCGGCACAAAAATATGTACTTTGTATTCCCTGAGCACCACTTCCATTACAAAAATAACCGCAGCAAGCGGGGTATTGAACGACGCAGCAATTCCCGCGGCAACGCCACAACCACTGAGGGTACGCATAGCGTTGTGAGGTAAGTGTAATTTATTCGCTAATATGCTTGCCCCTGCTGCTCCCATGTGAACTGATGGGCCTTCCCGGCCAACAGAAAAACCACTGATCAGTGCCAGCGCACCACCAACAAACTGATTAACCGTGTTATACAGTGGCATTTGCCCGTAATGGCGCTTGATTCTGTGTATTACAAAAGGAATACCTAAGCGGTAATGTTTAAAACCAGTGAAAGCGGCAAATGTAGCTATTAATAACGCTGCCACTAAGGGCATTAATACCCGTTCTAAAGTGGGTAGAGTGGTAAAATCGTCAGGGGTTTCTAGAAATAAGCTTTGAAAAAATAAAATGGTTAAGCGGAACAGTATAATAAAAAATGCAGCAATTAATCCGGCACTTACGCCTAATAAGCATAATTGTACGGATGTTTTTGGTTTTGCTAATCGACGTCTCAGTCGCTCAAGCCACATGCTTTATTTCCCCGTAGCATTTTTAGGCGTCAAGTTTATCAAAATAGTCTAGGGAAGTCCTTGAGATTTTTAACAACAGATTAATTTAAATTTAATTTATACTGCACCTATTCACAGAGTGAGCTAAACAAGCCATGTTAGCATTGGAGCGTAGAAGCAGGATTAACTATACTTGATTAAAACACTCAGGTATTAGATAATCTCACGCATTAGTATTAAGGTATTGAGGGTTATAAGATGTCTGAAGAATTACCCATTAAGTTTAGCGACGCAGCCGCTGTGCGTGTTAAACAGTTAATCGACGAAGAAGAAAACCCAGATCTAAAACTGCGTGTTTATGTCACAGGCGGTGGGTGTTCAGGTTTTCAATACGGTTTTACTTTTGATGAAAAAGCAAACCCGGGCGATTTAGAAATTGTTAAAAATGGGGTTACCTTAGTCATTGACCCTATGAGTATCCAGTATTTAGTTGATGGTGAAGTTGACTACACTGAAGGATTAGAAGGGGCACGCTTTTTTGTCTCTAATCCTAATGCGACCACCACATGTGGCTGTGGCGCTAGTTTTAGCGTATAAAAATATCGTTATCCAAAAAAACCGCTTAATCAGCGGTTTTTTATGTCTGTAGTAATTATAACTCAGTTGGGCTGTATTCTGTTATTTGCATTATCAACACAAAAAAACCAAGTACAAACGCTGAGAAAGCTAAAATATAGATAAAGCCTTTTTTACCCTGCTTTAATGGGATTGCATAATGACGCAAAAAAAAGTACCACCCCAAGCATAAAATAATAGGCAGTAAAAAGAGTAGTCTAAACATGATTTAATCTCTATCAGCTAGGGACAATAAACCCTAATAATAAACAGCTTATTTTTAAATGAAACAAAAAAGTTATAAAAATATTTAACCTTATTCAGACTTGGTAAATATTTGTTGTTAAACTTTAATCGCAGAATTACTAATTAATCATTCAGATCAACGGTGAATGGTATATAATGTATCCAAGAATGAAACGGGCAAGGTTTCATTTTTCACAATAATAAAGAGTTAGTACATATTTGAGCGTTTTTTGTTGGTTGAATTGTAAGCGTTTACACTGCGAATTAGTTAGTGGCAGTGAGTTTATGGTGTTGATCACAATGAGCACTTGGCAATATGTACAGTTAAACAACGAGTAGGAGTTGTATATGATGGGTAAAACCGTATCTTCGGAAGAAAATGCAAAGTTAACAAAGTGGCTTAAAACTAAGCGCCATGAAAAAGGCTACACAATGCGCAGCCTAGCGCAAATTTTGGGTACGCCACATTCTTTTATTGGCAAAATTGAAAATCAAGAGCGTCGCTTAGATGTGATTGAGTTTGTTCGCTACTGTAATGCATTAGAAGTCGACCCGTATGAAGCATTAAGCTTAATTAAAGCTGACTAACGCTGTTAGGCTGTAATCGTAAAGTTAAATCTAACGTCTACAGCCAATACTAATGCAGGGATGCATTAGGTGTTACCTACTATGATAATTTTGCTCTAATGCATATAGTTTGTGCCTAATTAGATATAAAAATATTAATGAAGGTAAAACCATAAGTGCTGTTAAAACAAAAAATAATGACCAATTCCCCATTAGCCAATCATCGATAACTACGCCACTATAACTCGATAATAACGTACGTCCTAAATTACCCAATGATGCTAATAGCGCATAATGGGTGGCGCTAAATGCTCTGTCACACAGCATAGATATAAAAGCAACCATCGCCACTAAAGACCAAGCTTGGGTAAAACCATCAACTACAATCGCCATTGCATATAAGTGTTCTTGTGGCCCTGCTAAGGCAATCCAAGAAAACATTAAGTTAGATGCAGCCATGGCTACGCCACTAATAAATAAGCCTTTTACTATGCCATATTTGTGGTTAAAAATACTGCCCAAAAAGGCAAATACAATGGTGATTAAACCCGTGCCCAGCTTGGAGTAATTTGCTATTTGGGTATTACTAAAGCCCACTTCTTTATAAAATACAATCGACATTCGTGCTAAAAATGCTTCACCAATTTTAAATAAGAAAATAAATGCCAGCAGTGCTAAAGCGGTTTTAACCCCATTTTTAGCAAAAAAGGTTTTAAATGGATCAACCACAGTAACCCCCAGCCATGCGAGCGTTTTTGTAAGTGGTGTTTGTTTGCTTGCCGCAAGCTTTTCAAGATAAACACGCTCTAGCTCGGCATGAACAGCTTCACGGTTTGATTTTGGTTCTTTAGCCCAAAACACACAGCTAATTAATAACAGCATAATCGCAGATAAAAAATAATAGACCTGCGGCCAGTTTATGTTTGGCATATCTGCCATGTAAAAGGGCACAGCCCCTAATAAAGCATAACCTGTCCACCAACCTGATGTAGCCATTGCGGCGGCTGCGGTGGCTTTGTGAGATTCATTTTCACTAAGAGTGTCTATTCGAAAAGCATCTATAGCAATATCTTGCGTTGCAGAGGCTATGGCGATCAGCAAGCAAAGTGCGGCGGCAATCGCTAGGTTTGCTTTTAGATCAAGCCCTGCAAGTAGTAACGTGCCAAATAAAATAAAGCTTTGGCAAAACAGGATCCAACTACGACGCTGACCAAGCCAGTTGTACAAAAAGGGCAGTTTAGTGCGATCTATTAAAGGCGACCATAAAAAATTGATACTATAGGCACCAAACACAATGCCAAATAAGCCTATCATGCTGCGACTCAAACCTTCATCTTTAAGCCAAGCCGACATTACCGAGCCAATTAACACCCACGGAAAACCACTGCTCATTCCAAATATAAAAACATTAATTAAACGTTTATCTTTAAAATAAGAAAAGTATTCGCGAACAGAAAGTGTGCTATTCATAGGGGCTCATTGGCTCATAGAAAGAGCAGCCAAAGCTGCTCTGATAAAAAGTTATAAAGGGACTTGCTCAAGCACCTTGATATTTAATATAACAACCGGTTTTTCAGGGACAAAGTTGTAGCCAATTTTGTCATTAAAACCCGTTTTTACAGCCATGATTTTATCGAGCGTCTCATAACCTTCCATAACACTGCCAAACACTGCAAATCCCCAATCACGCCCTGGATTTAAATGGTCATTGTCATCCATGTTAAAAAAGAACTGACGCGTTCCTGAGTGTGGTTCTCGATCTTGATAGGCCATAGCAATGCTATACATATCGTTAGTTAAGCCGTTACCGCTTTCATTAAAAATAGGGTCGTTTTCATGCAGGCCATCGTAATCTTTATCATAACCACCGCCTTGAATTACAAAGTCACGGTCATTTTCTACATCGCGTTCTACACGATGAAACACACTGCCTTGATAGCTTTTATCAGACACATAAGTCAAAAAGTTATTGACCGTAATAGGGGCTCTTGAGCGGTCTAGCTCAACCACAATACTGCCCAACGATGTCACAATTTCTACTCGAGGGAAAATATTATCTTTTTGCACAAAGCGGCCTTCTTGAGCCGCTAAACTATTTACGCTAAAAAATAAGCTTACGCAGATTAAAAAAAGTTGCTTCATTATTAACCTTCTAAAAATGCAATTAATTCAGGGTCAGATACAATGCGGGTAATTAACTGCTCAGTCAACTTATTGAGCTGACCTTCAATTTTTGCCCTATCATGACCAAGTGGTCCAGATAAATTAGCATTACCGCTATAACGCTTACTGAAATTACTGGTAGGGCGAATCACTCGTACTTCAAATTCAATCTTGGCATCACTGGTATGGCTCATTAGCTTTTCTGTAACCACAGCTTGCAGTGCATGAATATCTAACTCAAAGCGCAATTGCGCTAAATTAGAAATGCTAGCGCCATTGCGACTAAGCGCACTGTCTAATGCACTTTTAACTGACTCAGTAATACCCGTGCTGGCAATGGTTTTTGTTTTGCTTGATTCAATAAGCTTTAAGGTTGCACTGTCACCACGTAAATCAATCACGCTGGTGTTTAAGCTGTTATTGATTGAGCTTATTTGCCCACTTTTATAGACGGGATTGAGAATAAGCTGATTAGGCTGATTGGCACATCCCGAAAAAACCACTAAAGTACAACAGCTCAATAATATCTTTATGAGTTTCATTTATAACGTTCCACTATTTTTAGTTGCGCTGAGTACCACAAACTTTTTATTAGAGCCTAATAAAGTACAGTTACCAAACATACGGTTTAGTTTGTCATGATAATCTAAATGACGATTGCCAATAATACGCAGCTCGCCACCTTCCTTTAATGTGTCTTTTGCTTGCTTGAACATTTGCCACGCGATGTGGTCGGTAACCGCTTGTGCTTGGTGAAAGGGCGGGTTGCACAATACAATATCAGCACTTTCACGTTCAAAGTCAGTTAAACAATCATTCTCTATAAAAGTACATTGTTCAAACTTGTCTTCCATGTTTAATTCAATGTTGAGTCGAGCTGATTCAACCGCCATATACGACTCATCAACAAAGCTAATATGAGCATTAGGACAGCGCGCTAATGTCATTAAGCCAACCACGCCATTACCACAGCCTAAATCAATAATATTTTTTGCTTTATTTGTTTGCGGCAAGTAATTGAAAAAGAAACGTGCGCCAATATCAAGTGAATCACGCGAAAACACATTGGCATGATTACTTATTGTAAAATCAGTGCCTTCAAGTGGCCAGCTGACTGGGAAATCTGCGCCTTTATAACCGCCAGCAGCTTGGCTAATAATTAAACGTGACTTTTTTACTGCAAGACTTGTTTTCGTCTCACCAATAAAGTTTTCAAATGCTTTAATAGTAGAGTTATGCACGTCTTTAGTTTTTGCAGCACCAATAACTGGCGTATCTGGCGCGAGCACCTCGCTTAATTCAGATAGCTGATATTGTAAAAAAGCCAACGTGCGTGGTACTTTTACCAACACTAGGTCTACTTGCTCAGGCAGAGCCGATAAACTATCAAGCTGGCTAAACGCCGTCGTCGCGATTTTGTTTTCCGCTAAGTTATAAGCAGCCGCCTGATGGCTAATATATGAGTCGTTTACTGAACAAACTGTTAATTGTTGCTTGCTAAAGTAACAGCTAAGTGCACCAAAGCTGTCGTTTAAGATCAGTAACGAGCGACAATCAGGGTAGTGTTCATTAACATAGTCAATAAGGTATTCGTCTGCTGAATCCCACGCTTGTAAGCTGCGGTTTTTTTGATCCAAAGGAAAGCGTTCAAGAGTAAAGGTGTTATCGCCGAGCGTAGCTTGCGTAGTCATAATAGTTTAATGATCGGTAATCAAATGATAGGTAAATTCTAACATGCAACCGCCAAACGCCAACCCCCAACTTTTACCAAATGGCTTTTCTTATCAAAGTAAGGTGCTTAGTGCGCAAAAAAGCCTCGATTTATTTTACTATTTGCAGCAAAACCTAAACTGGCAACAGCCAAACATTACAGTGTTTGGTAAAACGGGGCCAATACCAAGGCTGCAATGCTTTATCAGCGAAGAAAATCTTGAGTACGGCTATTCTGGGCATAAACTCGATTTAGAGCCTTGGCCAGACGTATTACTTGCAATGCGAACACGTTTAGAGAATCACCTACAGCAACCATTTAACTCAATTTTGGTTAATTATTATCGGGATGGCCATGATTGCATGGGCTGGCATAGCGATGATGAGGCCGAACTGGGATCGCAGCCTACTATCGCATGTGTATCGCTTGGCGCAGAGCGGTTATTTAAGCTCAAACATAAAGCGAGTGGCAAAATAACCAATATAAAATTACAAAGTGGTAGTTGTTTAATAATGAATGGCCATAGCCAACAAGAATATCAACATGCACTACCTAAACAAACAACACTTAAACACCCAAGAATAAGTCTAACTTTTAGAGATATTAAAGCTAAGTAAGAATAAGCATTAGCCATGCGATGCTCTCAATTGTTATAGTAAGCCAATCAGTGAGTTATTTAGGGACGTTAACATGTCAATGCAAGAACAAATACGCAACAAGCTAGCCGAGGCAATTGCCTGTAAGCATTTAAATGTTATTAATGAAAGCCACATGCACAGTGCAGGCACTGAGTCACACTTTAAAGTAATTGTGGTAAGCGAAGAGTTTGTAGGTAAACGACTTTTACAGCGTCATCGTGAAATTAACGAAATTTTAAAAGATGAGTTAGCAAATCACATTCACGCACTTGCTATGCACACTTACACCCCTGAAGAATTTACCGAGCACGACGGTGAGGCACCGCAATCGCCTAATTGTATGGGTGCTCAAAAATTGGATAACAGGTAGCTAGAAGGTAGTTTGAGCATTTGGTAACTGATCAGATCAGTTTTTTTTGTTTTAGCCTTTAAACTAGCGCTAATTTTTATTGTAAAAGATATAGGATGATCAATGGTCATTAAGCCTAAAATTCGCGGATTTATCTGCACCAATGCACACCCAGTTGGCTGTGCAGAGCATGTTCAAGAACAAATTAATTATGTTAAGCAGCAAGGAGCATTAAAAAATGCGCCTAAAAATGTATTAGTTATTGGTGCGTCTACAGGTTATGGCCTTGCATCTCGTATTACTGCTGCATTTGGTGGTGGCGCTAAAACATTAGGTGTGTTTTTTGAAAAAGAAGGCACTGAACGTAAAACAGGCTCTGCGGGTTGGTATAACACGGCGGCATTTCAAGCAGCCGCTGAAGCTGAAGGCTTATGGTCTAAAAATATTAATGGTGATGCGTTTTCTAACGAAATCAAACAAAAAACAATCAACACCATTAAAGCTGAATTAGGTAAAGTTGACTGTATAATTTACAGCTTAGCGTCACCTCGTCGCACTGATCCAAATACAGGCGAAGTGTTTTCTTCAACACTTAAGCCAATTGGTAATGCAGTAACCACTAAAAACTTAAATACGTCAAAGCGTGAAATCGATGAAGTAACCGTTGAAGCTGCAAACCAAGACGATATCGACAACACCATTAAAGTAATGGGTGGCGAAGATTGGGAAATGTGGATTGACGCCCTTAAAGAGGCAGATGTATTAGCAGAAAACTTTAAAACAACGGCTTACACATACATTGGTAAAGAACTAACTTGGCCAATATATGGGCATGCAACCATAGGTAAAGCGAAAGAAGATTTAGACCGTGCCACTGCAGCTATTAAAGCCGCTACCCAAGATTTAAACGGTGAAGCTTATGTTTCTTCACTTAATGCGGTAGTTACTCAAGCAAGCTCTGCAATTCCAATTATGCCGCTTTACATTTCTGCATTATTTAAAGTAATGAAGGCTGATGGCACTTACGAGGGCACTATTGAGCAAATTCATGCACTATTTAGTGAAAACCTATACGGTGATTCACCACGTTTTGATGAGGGTGGGCATTTATTCCAAAACTACAAAGAATTGGAAGATGATGTGCAGTCTCGCGTTCAAACCATTTGGGACAGTGTAGACACAAGTTCTATTGATGAGCTTACAGATTACGTTGGCTACCATAATGAGTTTTTACGCCTGTTTGGTTTTGGTATTGATGCTGTTGATTATGAGCAAGACGTAAACCCTGTTGCGCCAATTGCAAATATGATTGACTAAATATTGCCATGAACAAGTTGTTATATTAAAAGTCGCCTTGTGCGACTTTTTTGTTTTTTAGCTTTGATTTGAAAAAATATTTGTTAATTGATGGTTTATTTACCACTTTGGTCTAGCTTGTATTTTATTAATTATGAATTACAAAACTAAATAAACGTTTCTCTCGTATAATTTTCATAAATACACTCGCATAGTCAGTCACAATAATGTTAAAATCAAAGCAATATGTGAGGAGTTTTACTGCGCTGCTTGTTTGGTATCTATAGCGAGTCATTTTATAGCTTGCAATAATACAAATAGCGGCGTGGTTGGTACGATTTTTCAGTTTCTTTCCGTTAATGTAGTGCAAGTGCGTATGATCAATATAAAAAAAGGTCTGGATTTACCCTTAGAGGGCGCACCTCAGCAAGTTATTCATGATGGTTCTTCCGTCAAACGTGTAGCTGTGCTAGGTGAAGAGTTTATCGGTATGCGTCCAACCATGCATGTTCGTGTGGATGACCAAGTCAAAAAAGGCCAGGTACTTTTTGAAGATAAAAAGAACCCAGGCGTATTATTTACTGCACCAGCTTCTGGTACAGTAAAAGAAATTAATCGCGGTGCTAAACGTGTTCTGCAATCTGTTGTTATTGAAGTAAACGGCAGTGAGCAAATCACCTTTGGTTCTTTCTCGGAAACTGAGCTTAATAGCTTAGACCGTGAAAAAGCTAAAGAAGTACTAGTTCAATCGGGTCAATGGACAGCACTACGTGCTCGCCCATTTAGTAAAATAGCGGCGTTGGATGCAAATCCTAGCTCTATTTTCGTGACAGCTATCGATACCAATCCACTTGCTGCAGATCCTGCAGTAATTATTGCTGAAAATGCGAAAGCGTTTGAAGCAGGTTTGGCTGTTGTGTCACGTTTAACCGATGGCAAAGTATTTGTTTGTAAGCAAGCAGGCAGCCAAGTTCCTAGTTCACCTATCGCTCAAGTAGAAGTACATGAGTTTGGTGGCGTGCACCCAGCTGGCCTTGTTGGCACTCATATCCATCACCTTGACCCAGTATCTGCTAGTAAGCAAGTTTGGCATATCGGTTACCAAGACGTTATTGCGTATGGTCACCTTTTCCTTACTGGTGAAATTTACACAGACCGTGTAATCTCGCTTGCAGGTCCGCGTGTTAAGAATCCTCGTTTAGTGAAAACACAATTAGGTGCTTCTCTAGATGACTTAGTTGCAGGTGAATTAGAAGACGGTGATAACCGTGTTATTTCTGGTTCTGTACTTGCAGGTGCTACGTCGTCTGGTGTTCATGCATTCTTAGGCCGTTACCACGTTCAAGTATCTGTATTACTTGAAGGTCGCGAAAAAGAATTGTTTGGCTGGATTGCACCAGGTAGTGATAAATTCTCTGTAACGCGTACATTCTTGTCTCACCTTACACCGAGTCGTTTATTTAAAATGACAACGTCTACGGGCGGTTCAAAACGTGCCATGGTTCCACTTGGAAGCTATGAGCGTGTTATGCCACTTGATATTTTGCCAACGCTTTTATTACGTGACTTATTGTCTCGTGATTTAGACAGTGCAATTTCATTAGGTGCGCTTGAATTAGATGAAGAAGATTTAGCGTTATGCACCTTCGTTTGTCCTGGCAAATACGAGTACGGCGCAGCCCTACGCGATTGCTTAACTACGATCGAGAAGGAAGGCTAAAATGGGCTTAAAAACTTTCTTAGAAGATATCGAACCACATTTTGAACCAGGTGGTAAGCATGAAAAATGGTACGCGCTGTATGAAGCTGCTGCGACTATTTTTTACACGCCAGGTTATGTAAATAAAGGTTCAACTCACGTTCGTGATAACATCGACCTAAAACGCATGATGATTTTAGTGTGGATGGCGACGTTCCCTGCCATGTTCTTTGGTATGTTCAACATTGGTCATCAAGCGGCAATTGCACTTGGTAATGGCTTTGAGCTAGCGAATATTTGGCAAGTAGGTTTATTCCAGTTACTTGGCGGTGAATTAACCGTTGATGCAGGCTGGGGTGCGAAAATGTTCTACGGAGCCTGTTTCTTCCTACCTATATATGCAACTACCTTTATTGTTGGTGGTTTCTGGGAAGTGTTATTTGCTTCTGTGCGTAAGCATGAAGTTAATGAAGGTTTCTTCGTAACGTCTGTATTGTTTGCATTAATTCTGCCTGCAACGATTCCTTTATGGCAAGTTGCGCTAGGTATTACTTTTGGTGTAGTTATAGCAAAAGAAATATTTGGTGGTACAGGCCGTAACTTCTTAAACCCTGCGCTTGCTGGTCGTGCGTTTTTATTCTTCGCATACCCTGCACAAATTTCAGGTGACACAGTATGGACTGCCGTAGATTCATTCTCTGGCGCAACTATGCTTGGTCAAGCGTTTGCTGGTACGTTAAATTACGCGACTGATATTGAGCTTTGGTGGAATGCGTTTTACGGATTCATTCAAGGTTCTATGGGTGAAACGTCTACACTAGCTGTACTAATTGGTGGTTTATTCCTAATTTACGTGCGCATTGCGTCTTGGCGTATCGTGCTAGGTGTATTCCTAGGTATGGTAGTAACCTCATCAATACTGAACACTATTGGTTCTGAAACCAATGCAATGTTTGCTATGCCTTGGTACTGGCACATGGTATTAGGTGGTTTTGCATTCGGTATGTTCTTTATGGCAACTGACCCTGTATCTGCTGCATTTACTGATAAAGGTAAATTAGCATACGGTGCGCTTATTGGCTTTATGGTTATCATGATCCGTGTTGTTAACCCTGCATACCCAGAGGGCATCATGCTAGCAATCTTATTTGCTAACTTGTTTGCACCTTTATTCGATCACTTTGTAGTGCAAGCTAATATCAAGCGGAGGTTGGCACGTAATGTCTAGTAATAACGAATCAATTGGCAAAACGCTAGCTGTTGTTGTCTCATTATGTTTAGTGTGTGCAGTTATTGTATCACTAACATCTGTACAACTACGCCCTCTGCAAAAAGCAAATAAAGCAAAAGATATTCAAAGCAATATCTTAGCTGCTGCTGGTATTGGCAAAGTTGATAACGTTGCCGAAACGTTTGATGCTAAAATCGAAACTCGCTTTGTTGATATGCAAAGTGGTGAGTTTGCTGAGCCGGTAGAAGATTTTGACTTTGAAAAAAGCAAATACGATGCTGATTTAAGTAAATCTTTAAAAGAGAATGGTATTAAAGACATCGCCGGTATTCAACGTATTACCAAGCGTGCGCCTGTTTATATCTCTAAAAAAGACGATGGCTCTACTGATGCAATCATCCTTCCTATTCAGGGTTATGGTTTATGGGGTTTAATGTACGGTTTTATCTCGCTTGAAAGCGATGGTGAAACTATTAAAGACATCATTTTCTACAAACATAACGAAACACCTGGTCTAGGTGGTGAAATTCAAAACCCACAGTGGACTGCAACGTGGGAAGGTAAAGAGTTACCAATCCAAATCGTTAAAGGGACTGCAGCCGGTGATGAGCATAAGATCGATGGTCTTTCAGGTGCTACATTAACGTCTAATGGTGTTGACCATGCAGTTGATTTTTGGACTGGCGAAAATGGCTTTGGCCCTTTCCTTGCGAAAGTACGTAAAGGAGCATTGAACTAATGGCTGATACTAAAGAAATGAAGGCGGTCCTATTTGGTCCAGTTTTCGCTAACAACCCAATCGCATTACAAGTACTTGGTATTTGTTCTGCGCTAGCGGTAACGTCTAGCTTAAAAAATGCATTAATCATGTCAATTGCATTGACCTTGGTAACTGCATTCTCTAGCCTTTTTATCTCGACTATTCGTAACCATATCCCATCATCAGTACGTATCATCGTACAGATGACGATTATTGCATCATTAGTAATCGTGGTTGACCAAGTACTACAAGCTTTCTCTTACGCTACGGCAAAAGAGTTATCAGTATTCGTTGGTCTAATCATTACTAACTGTATCGTAATGGGTCGTGCTGAAGCTTATGCAATGAAGTCGCCGCCATTAATGTCTTTCCTTGATGGTATAGGTAATGGCTTAGGTTACTCTGTAGTGCTACTTACTGTTGGCTTTATTCGTGAGTTATTCGGTAAAGGTTCACTATTCGGTGTTGATATTATTCCATTAGTACAAAATGGTGGTTGGTACCAACCTATGGGTCTATTGATCTTACCACCGAGTGCATTCTTCATCATTGGTTTATTCATTTGGGTACTTCGTACTTATAAGAAAGACCAAGTAGAAGCTAAAGCGTAAGGGGCGATAAGTGGAACATTATATTAGTTTATTTGTAAAAGCCGTTTTTATTGAAAACTTAGCGTTAGCATTCTTCCTAGGTATGTGTACTTTCTTAGCCGTGTCTAAAAAAGTAACTACATCAATTGGCCTAGGTGTAGCGGTTATTGTTGTATTAGGTATTTCAGTACCGGTTAACAACTTGGTTTACCATGCGGTATTAGCACCAGGTTCACTTGAGTGGCTTGGTTACCCAGAAGCAGATCTTAGCTTTTTACGTTTCTTAACTTTCATTGGTGTTATTGCAGCACTAGTGCAAATTCTTGAAATGGCATTAGATAAGTTCTTCCCACCGCTTTACAACGCATTAGGTATTTTCCTACCACTAATCACAGTTAACTGTGCAATTTTTGGTGCGGTAGCCTTCATGGTTGAGCGTAACTATAACTTCGGCGAGTCTGTTGTTTATGGTATTGGCGCTGGTGTGGGTTGGGCGCTTGCAATTACATTACTTGCAGGTATCCGTGAGAAAATGAAGTATTCAGACGTACCAGATGGTTTACGTGGTTTAGGTATTACCTTCATCACTGTTGGCTTGATGGGTCTTGGCTTTATGTCATTCTCTGGTATTTCACTGTAATAATAGCGAGGTCAATCATGGATATTTTCTTAGGCGTTGGTGTTTTTATCGCTATCGTTGTAATACTAGTTTTAATCATCATTGGTGCTAAATCTAAGCTAGTTGCAAGCGGTGATATCATCATCGGCATTAATGGCGATGCAGACAAAGCCATTAAAACATCAGCAGGTAGTAAGCTATTAGGTGCACTATCTGAGTCAGGTATTTTCGTATCTTCTGCATGTGGTGGCGGTGGCTCTTGTGGCCAGTGTCGCGTACACATTAAAGAAGGCGGCGGTGATATTCTGCCAACTGAACTTGACCACATCTCTAAAGGTGAAGCACGTGAAGGTTGTCGCCTAGCGTGTCAGGTTAATGTTAAAAACGACATGGAAATTGAACTTGAAGAGTCAATTTTCGGTGTTAAAAAATGGGATTGTGAAGTTATCTCTAACGATAACAAAGCGACGTTCATTAAAGAACTTAAGCTACAAATTCCTGATGGCGAGTCAGTGCCGTTCCGTGCGGGTGGTTACATCCAGATCGAAGCGCCAGCTCACCATGTTAAATATGCAGATTTCGATATTCCTGAAGAGTATCGTGGCGATTGGAACCATTTTGGTTTCTTCGATCTGGAGTCAAAAGTAGACGAAGAAACAATTCGTGCTTACTCAATGGCTAACTATCCAGAAGAAGAAGGCATCATCATGCTTAACGTGCGTATCGCTACGCCGCCGCCAAGAAACCTAAGCCTACCATGTGGTAAAATGTCTTCGTACATTTGGTCACTTAAAGAAGGCGATAAAGTAACTATTTCTGGTCCATTTGGTGAGTTCTTCGCTAAAGACACAGACGCTGAAATGGTATTCGTAGGTGGTGGTGCAGGTATGGCACCAATGCGTTCACATATCTTTGACCAACTTAAGCGTTTAAACTCTAAACGTAAAATTAGTTTCTGGTATGGTGCGCGTTCTAAACGTGAAATGTTCTATGTTGAAGATTTTGACGGCCTAGCTGAGCAAAACGAAAACTTCGTTTGGCACACAGCGCTTTCAGATCCGCAACCAGAAGATAACTGGGAAGGCTACACAGGCTTTATCCATAACGTGTTATTTGAGAACTATCTTAAAGATCACGAAGCGCCTGAAGATTGTGAGTTCTACATGTGTGGTCCTCCAATGATGAATGCGGCTGTTATCACTATGCTTAAAGACTTAGGTGTTGAAGAAGAAAACATCTTACTAGATGATTTCGGTGGCTAATACCCAAACTGATTAAATTTAGTTAAAATACCAGCCTCGTCGCATTTTATGTGACGAGGCTTTTTTATATTAATTTTTAACCTATTAAGTAGGGTTGTTATGAACAAAGTAAATACTCCCCAGGGCATAATCGCCTTATTTATAATCACGCTGACTTTACTATTATCTGGATGTGGAAAATCAGTCCCAGAGGAAACCTACTTAGAAGGTAAAACGATGGGTACAACTTACCACATTAAGTTTTACGCTGAGCAAGTTGACCCTCAAGCAGTACAAGCAGAAATCGATGCGGTTTTAGTTGATATCAACCAGTCTATGTCGACCTATATCGAAGATTCAGAAATAAACACCTTTAACCGTTTAGATGCCAACGAAGTAATGCCAATCAGTGATGACTTCAGGGCAGTTATTAGTGAATCTATGCGTATAGGTAATTCAACTAAGACCCTAGATGTGACTATGGGGCCGTTGATAGATTTATGGGGGTTTGGCCCAGATAAAAAACCAACAAAGCGCCCAACGAATGAAGCTCTGGCAAATATGATCAATAACATTGGTATAGATAAGCTGGTCCTTAACGAGCAAGGCTTAGCAAAAACGATGGCTGATTTAGAGTTGTCGTTTTCAGCTACAGCAAAAGGATATGGTATTGATAAAGTGGCTGAGCTATTACAAAGCAAAGGCATTACAGATTACATGGTTGAGATTGGCGGGGAGTTACGTATTGCTGGTACAAAACCAGACAATCAAGCATGGCGAATAGCAATTGAACAACCTGATGCAAACCCAGGTGAGCGAAAAGTACACCGTGTACTTGCACCAGGCAATAACGGTATTGCCACCTCAGGTGATTATCGAATCTTTTATACAATGGATGGCGAAACCTATACTCACCTTATTGATCCTATGACAGGGATGCCAATTAAGCATGACTTAGTTTCTGTTACAGTTTTACACCCTAGCGCTATGACGGCCGACGGTTTAGCGACTGCTTTAACGGTTATGGGAATGGAAAAAGCACAACGTTATGCGCAGCAGCATGATTTACCAGTGTATTTAATTGCTAAATCGGCACAGGGGTTAGTCACTTATTCAAGTCCTGCGTTTAAGCCTTATTTATAGTCTTTAGGTTTATATCCTTAGCATGAGGGTATATAATATACGGAGCTCAAATACGCTATTTGAGCTCATTTTATTGCTGAACAATAGGGGCTAAGCAATGTCACTTTTTTTTCTAACCTTTGGCTTACTTATTTTAATTGTCGCTGCGATGGCGATAGGCATGATAGTTCAAAGAAAATCGATGGCGAGTAGCTGCGGAGGCTTAGGCTCTGTAGGTATTGATAAAGCATGTGATTGCGATGATCCATGTGATAAACGCAAAAAGCGTCTAGCCAAAGAGCAAGTATGGAAAGAAAACCAAATTCTTTAAATAGATTTATTTCTGTTTAAACAAAAAACCTCTCGTAGCTCACTACGGGAGGTTTTTTATTTATATCGCCATAAATAAATCATCAGCTGATAAAATAATCGTGTTTTTATCTTGAACAGAAAACTCTCTTTGTTATACTCATGCCCGAACTTTCAGTAAGTTTTGAAAGTTCTATTGATGCGGATCAAAACTAGCTTAGCCAAATAGTGCTAATGCGTTGAGACTGTATTTCATGTCACTGTATAAGGCTTTACGGCTGCAACCTGTTTTTGTTGCCACGGTGTATGCCAAATTTTGTTATTAGTCATTTTAATAGGTGAATGTTTTTGAACTCATTTTCTTTGTTTCATACCAGCGCTTTGCTTACCTTAGGTAAGTCAGTGTTGCATGAGCGCTTTAATAAAGCGAAAAGAGGCGTGAGTGTGGCTATAACATTATTAGTTTTTAATGCCGTTATGTTGCTTAGTGGCGCTATTGAGGATGCCTTTAGGCTTGAAGCATTGATCAGTGATGGCTTTTTTATAGAGCCATTATTACTGACGATTGCCGAATTTTTAGCTCATCCCATCTTATCGTGTCAGTTACTTATTGGCCTTTGTTGGCTATTGTTCCACATGTTTCCAGCGCGTCGTGCTGGAATAATCCTCCGTAAAGCAGCCTTTGCTTTTAGCGAGGCTAAAGTTCAGCAACCCGTGCAAGCTGCACATGGTTGTCGTGCTCCACCTAGCTTTACAGGTTGTCTGTTTACTCGTTAATTTTATGAGTATAGGTTACACCTGTGGTATCTAATTATTTATTCTTGCTGTAAATAACGATTACTTTCATTGTAGCTTAGTGTTTTTACACACTCTCAGCCAACCACACCTCACCCAAGTTAATTTTTATTGCGTTATATTAATGTGTTTAAAAAAGCTGGGTTGGTTCTGCTAGGTGTTTTTTATTAAGCCAGTGGTCAATACTTCATGCTTGCATTCGCTCTGCATTATTTGTAATTCAATTTTAATTAACTTGGGTTTTTATCAAATATCGTTGCTAAATATTTTTGGCAGCTAATAAAAACTCTTTAGGTTTTAGGATAGTCCCTTGTTAATTCGTAACCTTTTTAATATTGCTTTAGCTAGTATGGCGCTGATTTTATCAGGCTGTAATGGCGGGGTACTCGACCCAAAAGGGCAGATAGGTATTGATGAGAAAAATCTGATCATCATCGCCACTGTGCTTATGTTGTTAGTTGTGATCCCCGTTATTGTGATGACTTTATATTTTGCTTGGAAATACAGAGACACACAAAACCATGAAATTTACGCACCAAAATGGGCTCACTCTAATAAGATTGAGGCTGTTGTATGGGCGGTTCCTATTGTTATTGTTGTTATTTTAGGTGTGATCACCTGGCAGTCAACTCAAGAGCTTGACCCTTATAAACCGATAGAGGGTAAAGGTGAACACTTAACTGTTGAAGTGGTGTCACTTAATTGGAAGTGGTTATTTATTTACCCTGAACAAGGTATTGCTACGGTAAACGAATTGGTATTTCCTGCTAATGTTCCGGTTGAATACAAAATCACGTCAGAAAGTACCATGAACTCGTTTTTCATTCCCCAGTTAGGTAGTCAAATTTACTCAATGGCGGGCATGGAAACTAAGCTGCATTTAATTGCTAATGAGCCAGGCACGTTTAAAGGCTTTTCGGCTAATTACAGTGGTGCGGGTTTTACTGGTATGAAATTTAATGCCATCGCAACACCAACAAAAGCTGACTTTAACCAGTGGGTTGAACAGGTTAAAACCAACGCTAATAGCCTTACTCATGCCAATTATGTTGAGCTTGCCAAAGCGAGTGAAAACAATCCCGTCGCTTATTATGGCAAGGTTGATGAAGGTTTATTTCATACCATAGTGATGAAATACATGCAGGCGCATGGCGATATGAACAAAAAACACCACTCGATGGGTAAACATCAGCAGATGAGTAATGAGCATCAGGCAATGGGTAACCATACAATGCCATCATCACACAGCCAGGGCGAGGAATAATCATGTCGTTTTTAGGTAAATTATCTATAGATGCAATTCCGTTTCATGAACCTATTATCATGGTTACCATGGCGGTGATTGCTATAGTCGGGCTTATTATAGCTGGGCTAATAACAAAATATAAAAAATGGGGTGTGCTTTGGCGCGACTGGATCACCTCGGTTGATCATAAACGCTTAGGCGTCATGTACATTTTATTAGCGCTAATCATGCTGTTTCGTGGTTTTTCTGATGCCATTATGATGCGTGCGCAGTTAGCGCTTGCTACCAGTGGTGCGCCAGGTTATCTGCCACCAGAACATTACGACCAAATATTCACCGCCCATGGCGTTATTATGATCATCTTTATGGCGATGCCATTTATGATTGGTTTAATGAATATTGTTGTACCACTGCAAATTGGTGCTCGCGATGTGGCTTTTCCATTTTTAAATAATTTAAGTTTTTGGTTTACTGCCAGTGGCGCCATTTTAATAAATTTATCGCTGATATTTGGTGAGTTTGCTAAAACAGGCTGGGTTGCTTACCCACCGTTGTCGGAGTTGACCTTTAGCCCTGGGGTGGGGGTCGATTATTATATTTGGGCCTTGCAAATATCGGGGCTCGGTACGCTATTAACCGCTGTTAACTTCCTAGTGACAGTATTTAAAATGCGTGCCCCTGGTATGACACTGATGAAAATGCCAATTTTCACATGGGCATGTACCTGGGCAAATATCTTAATTGCGGCATCATTTCCAATTTTAACCGCAGTGCTGGCCATGCTAACGCTAGACCGTTATTTAGATTTCCACTTCTTCACTAATGAAGCCGGCGGTAACGCCATGATGTATATCAACCTGTTTTGGGCATGGGGTCACCCAGAGGTATACATTTTAGTATTACCAGCTTTTGGTATTTTTTCTGAAATAGTGTCGACCTTCACTGGTAAACGTTTATTTGGTTATAAATCGATGGTATATGCCAGCGGTGCCATTTCTATTCTTGGCTTTATTGTATGGTTACACCACTTCTTTACTATGGGCTCAAGCGCCAATGTAAATGCCTTCTTTGGGGTGATGACCATGGTCATAGCTGTGCCTACTGGGGTTAAGTTATTTAGTTGGTTGTTTACTATTTACCGTGGCCGTTTGCGCATTACTGTACCGGTACTTTGGACGCTTGGTTTTATGGTTACCTTCAGTATTGGTGGTATGACGGGGGTATTACTGGCAATCCCTGGTGCCGATTATGTATTGCATAACAGCTTATTCTTAATCGCTCATTTCCATAACACCATCATTGGTGGCGCAGTATTTGGCTACTTAGCCGGCTTTGTTTTTTGGTTTCCAAAAGCAATGGGCTTTAAGCTTGATGAGCGTTGGGGTAAAGCGTCATTTTGGTGTTGGTTAATCGGTTTTTTCGTAGCCTTTATGCCATTGTACGTACTCGGCTTTTTGGGCATGACGCGTCGCTTAAACCACTCTAATAATCCTGATTGGAATATCTGGCTTTATATTGCTGCAGTGGGTGCCGTGATTATTATGTTCGGTATTATTTGCCAAGTTATTCAGCTTTATGTGAGCTTTAAAAACCGCGAAGCGCTTGATGATACCACTGGCGATCCTTGGAACGGTCACACCCTTGAATGGTCAACGTCATCACCACCGCAATATTATAACTTTGCTGAAATCCCGCATGTTGATGATATTGATACATGGACTGACATGAAAGAAAAAGGCCTGGCTTATCAAGGTAAATCTAGCTATAGCCCAATTCATATGCCAAAAAATACCGCATCGGGTGTGCTTATTGCTGCGAGTTTAACGGCGTTTTGTTTTGCCATGATCTGGCATATTTGGTGGCTAGCAGGGCTTGGTTTTATTGGCGCGATTGCGCTGTTTATTAACCGTGCTTACACCAGTGATGTAGATTACTACGTGCAAAACGATGAAATATTACAAATTGAAGGCGCGCATATTGCCAGTAACACGAAGGAGGTAAGCGCATGAGTACGTTATCTGCAACTCAAGGCCATGTAAATTTAGAGCCTCATAGCGTAAGTCATACGCATGAACATCACGATACTTCAGGCGATACAATCTTTGGCTTTTGGCTTTATTTAATGACCGATTGCCTTTTATTTGCCTCATTTTTTGCAACCTACGCAGTGCTTTATATGAACACCGCAGGCGGTGTATCGGGCAAAGATATTTTTGAGCTTGATTTTGTTGCCGTTGAAACTGCGGCGCTACTTATAAGTAGTATTACTTTTGGTTTTGCCATGATTGCCGCTCAAGGGCAAAAAAAGGCGCTGACGCTTGGTTGGCTCGCGGTCACTTTTTGTTTAGGCGCGGTGTTTATTGGTATGGAAATTTATGAGTTTCATCATTTAATTGTTCATGGCAATGGCCCACAGCAAAGTGCTTTTTTAACATCGTTTTTCTCATTAGTGGGCTTGCATGGTTTACATGTAACTGCAGGCCTTATCTGGATGAGCATAATGATGATTGAGGTGATTAAGCGCGGTTTAGGTAAACAAACCGTCACGCGCTTAAGTTGCTTAAGCTTATTTTGGCACTTTTTAGATATTGTGTGGATTTGTGTATTTACCGTTGTTTATTTAATGGGGGCAATGTAATGAGCCATAGCGAAACACATGCTTTAGAGCAAATGCAAAGCCAACATCATGATCAGTCACATGGTAGTGTTAAAACATACCTGATTGGCTTTGTCTTATCAGTGATTTTAACGGCCATTCCATTTTGGATGGTGATGGAGGGCGACTTTTCAAAGGTCACCACACTCTGGAGTATCGTTACTTTAGCAATCGTGCAAATTTGGGTGCATTTAAAATACTTTTTACACCTTAATTTCACCACTGATGAAGGTAAAGCAAATACCTTTACCTTCTTGTTTAGCGCGTTGATCATCGTCATGGTGGTTGGACTGTCTGTTTGGATCATTTATGAATCAAACGCAATGATGATGTATTAGAGGTTTCAGATGTTTCGTCGTTATTTAGCTGTTACTAAGCCAGGTATTATTATGGGGAATTTGATCAGCGTTGCCGGTGGTTTTTTACTCGCCGCCCGCGGTGATATAGACCCATGGTTAATGTTGGTTACCTTGGTTGGTTTATCGCTTGTTGTTGCATCGGGATGTGCCATAAACAATGTTATTGATAGAGACATTGATGTTGCCATGGCGCGTACTCGCTCACGTGTGACTGTAACGGGCGAAATGTCTGCAAAAGCCGCTTTAAGCCATGGCGTGTTATTAGGGCTAATTGGCTTTGGCTTATTAATTGCCTTTACCACTCAAGCGGCGGTATTTTTTGCCGCCTTTGGCTATGTCATCTATGTAGGGGTTTACAGCCTCTACATGAAACGCAACTCTGTTTACGGTACCTTTATTGGTAGTCTGTCGGGCGCAGTTCCACCTGTTGTTGGCTATTGCGCCGTTACGGGTGTGTTCGATATGGGCGCATTAATACTGCTGGTGATGTTTAGTTTGTGGCAAATGCCGCACTCATATGCAATTGCTATTTTTCGCTTTAAGGATTACCAAGCCGCTAATATTCCAGTATTGCCCGTGGCGCAAGGTGTTAATAAAGCTAAGCGCCATATTGTGCTTTATATTGCAGTATATGCTTTAGTGGTGATGCTATTGCCAATTAGTGGTTATACCGGTGCTGCCTTTATGGCCGTTGCCTGTATCACCAGTTTTTGGTGGTTACTCATGGCACTTAGAGGGTATCGATACAACATAGACACCACCCGTTGGGCACGCCAAGTGTTTGCGTTTTCAATTATTAATATTACCGCTTTGAGTATTGCCATGGCGGTAGATTATCAAACAATTGCGCCACAGTTAGTGGCGCTAAACTGATCTTATCTGATCAATGAACCGAGTTAATTCCCAAAGTTAACCAAAGGCTCTGAGCATTGCGAGGAGCCTTTTTTCGATTTATTTTAATTTTTCTGCATCGTAATACATGGGTTTTAATGTGCCACAATTTATAAACTTATAATTGAGTTCACCAGCAGAAGGCACTTCGGTTGAGGTACGGAACTTTTGTAAGCAGGCGCCATTTAAATCAACAAACATAATATGATTAAAGCTGGGCGGCTGGGTTATTTGATGAATATAAATACGGTTATTGTTTTTTAGCGTAATCATATCGTACTGCTGCCATTTTGAGGCTGGATTTAAATCGGTTAGCTCACGCGTAAACATTTGCTCGCTGAGCTCTATCAGTTTATCACTATAAACTAAGCTACCCCCTTGCTTGTAATCACCAAGGTATACATCGGCGGTAATCGCGACTTCTTCGCCTCGCATTAAGCGTTGAATATTAAACGGCTTTGGTTTTACTGTGATTAACTCAGCATCACGTACTAGATCTAAAAACGGAATATCCGATACATCCACTTTGTACATAACGTGCATATTATAAGGAAGCTCATAGCTCGGAATATTAATGGCGTACACACTTGAACCATGGTTAACCAGTACCATGGCATGCTCTGCTTCATATTTGGGATCTAATGGCGGAAGCTCAGGTGGGTCTTCAGCCAGAGCGCTTATAGGTAAAACTAAACAGATAAACAATACTATAAAAGTGAATAACCGCATAATAACCTCAATTAATTTATAAGCTTAAAGTATAGCTTAGTTTATATATTTATTTTTTATTTAAAAACTGGCCGCTTGTTCTATAACAATGCCATGGCGTTTTGCAAGGCGCTGATGATCTCTGTCATAGCCTCCACCAATCACAGTGGCTACAGGGGTATTATTTGCAAGGCAACGCTTAAGCACTAAGTGATCGCGCTTTTCTATTCCTTGCCAACTAATATCCAGTTTACCTAAGCCATCCTCTTGCCAAATATCAACGCCAGCATCATACAAAACCAGATCTGGGTTAAGCTCGTTTAATAAAAATTGCAGGGTATCGTCAACAATACCTAAGTATTCAGCGTCTTGCATATTATTGGCTAAACCAATATCTAAATCGCTAGGGGACTTTCTAAACGGGAAGTTTTTCTCGCAGTGTATTGAACAGGTAAACGCATAAGGTTGATGAGCCAGCATAGCTGCGGTGCCATCGCCTTGGTGAACATCTAAATCAAAAATCAGTACGTTAGTAACTTCCCGGTTTTGAATTAACGTTTGTGCGGTAAAAGCTAAATCGTTCACCATACAAAAACCCGAGCCAAAATCACTGTGGGCATGGTGAGTGCCGCCCGCTAAATGGCACGCAAGCCCATTTTTAAGGGCTAAACGCGCGGTTTGCAGTGTTCCCAGCGGGGCGGTAAATGTGCGGTTCATTAGTGCTTGTGACCAAGGCAGGCCAATACGGCGCATGGCTTTTTCATCTAGGCGGTTATGCCATAAATCGTGAATGTAGTTTTCACAATGTACTATTTCTAACTCTTCTACACTACCATGTGGTGGTTCTGTGATATTACTGCCAGCAAGTCCTAGGGTTTTAACATGTTGGTGTAGCTGTGCAAATTTACTCATTACAAAGCGATGTTTTGGATCAAAACTAAACGAGTAGTTAGGATGATAAACTAAAGGTAGATTGGGGTTTAAACTCATATCTGCGTCGTTTAATTATTTTTGGTTATGGTAATCAACTTCACGCAGTGCGTCTATTTATGTTTGGTGAATAAGCGTTTCAAGCTCGCGGTGTAATAATGTTTCATCGGCAAGGTTTAGCTCAACTAAACGCTTTAAATGCGTGATACTGTCTATATCAATACTGTGGCATTTAAGACCAATATGATTTTCTTCTATGTGACGAATAACCACCGGCATTTTTATTTCAATATCGCTTTGTGGCAAAGTAAAACGTAGTACTGCTTCGTCATTTTTGTTCCCAGTAAATGCATCGCTTTTAGTAATAAGCGCACCATGTAAAGAGATATCTAATAGAGTGCATTCATACTGGCTGCTAGCCATAACTAATTGCGCTGCAGTAGAGAACATAATACGAGAAAATTGCCGACGGTTTTGCATAATAATCTTATAAAGCTGTTATTTATAATAAGCATAGCTGGTAATGCCCAACACGCCAATTTGCTTAAAGATAAAAATAGCTCGCATAAAAAAGCCCCGCATTAAATGCAGGGCTTTTAACTTATTCACTGTGGCTGTTAGCCAATTTTTTTATACTTTATGCGCTTAGGCTGTGCAGCTTCTGCGCCAAGAGTCTTTTTAAGCCACTCTTCGTATTCAGTGTAGTTACCATCAAAGAAGTTAATTTGGCCTTCGTCGCGGTAATCTAAAATGTGTGTAGCAATACGGTCAAGGAACCAACGGTCATGCGAGATACACATGACACAACCTGGGAATTCTAAAATTGCATTCTCAAGAGCACGTAATGTTTCAACGTCCAAGTCATTAGTTGGCTCATCTAGAAGTACCACGTTGCCGCCTGCTTTTAACAGTTTAGCTAGGTGTAAACGGTTGCGCTCACCGCCAGATAAGTCTTTAACAAACTTTTGCTGATCGTTGCCTTTAAAGTTAAAACGGCTAACGTAAGCACGGCTTGGGAACTCAAAGTTACCAATTTTTAGTACATCTTGGCCGTCAGAGATTTCTTGGAATACCGTTTTGCTTTCGTCCATGTTGCCACGGAACTGATCAACAGTTGCCAGTTCTACTGTTTCACCAATGCTGATATTACCGCTATCTGGCTGCTCTTCACCGCTTAACATTTTGAATAGCGTTGATTTACCTGCACCATTGGCACCAATAATACCCACAATAGCGCCCTTAGGCATGCTAAAGCTTAAGTCATCAATTAAAACGCGGTCGCCAAAGCTTTTACGTAAGTTGTTTACTTCTAATACTTGGTCACCTAAACGTGGGCCAGGTGGAATAAACAATTCGTTGGTTTCGTTACGTTTTTGGTAATCAGACTGTTGTAGCTCGCTAAACTGCGCCATACGTGCTTTTGACTTAGCTTGACGACCTTTAGGGTTTGAACGCACCCACTCAAGTTCTTGTGCAATTGATTTTTGACGTGCTTTTTCAGATTTTTGCTCTTGTTGTAAGCGGGCATCTTTTTGCTCAAGCCAAGACGAGTAGTTACCTTCCCACGGAATACCTTCACCACGGTCAAGCTCTAAAATCCAACCTGCTACATTATCAAGGAAGTAACGGTCATGCGTTACTGCCACAACAGTGCCTTCGTAGTCATGTAAGAAGCGCTCTAACCAGGCAACCGACTCAGCATCTAAGTGGTTAGTTGGTTCATCGAGAATCAGCATGTCTGGTTTTTCAAGTAACAAACGACAAATAGCAACACGACGGCGCTCACCACCCGATAGGTGCTCAATTTTAGCATCCCACTCAGGTAAACGAAGTGCATCGGCAGCACGCTCTAATACGTTATCGATATTATGACCATCGTGCGCTTGAATAACCGCTTCTAATTCACCTTGCTCTTTAGCCAGTGCGTCAAAGTCAGCGCCTTCCATTGCGTATTCGTTATACACTTCGTCAAGGCGGTTAAGGGCATGTTTTACTTCACCTACAGCTTCTTCAACAATTTCACGAACTGTTTTGCTTTCGTCCAAAACAGGCTCTTGCGGTAAGTAGCCAATTTTAGTGCCTGGTTGAGGGCGAGCTTCACCTTCAAACTCTTCATCAACACCCGCCATAATGCGAAGTAGTGATGATTTACCAGAACCATTTAAACCTAGCACACCAATTTTTGCGCCTGGGAAAAAATGCAACGAAATATCTTTTAAGATAGTGCGTTTTGGTGGCACAACCTTAGATACTCGACTCATCGAGAATATAAACTTATCAGGTAAAACCATGGAAGAAGCCTTCAAATAATAATAAAAATTTCAATGCTGTATTGTAGTGGCTCACAGGTGAAACAGTCAACGAATGGCACTGTTTTAAAGTACATATTCAATTTATACAAAACGCGTGAATAAATTTCATTTAGACATCTATACATCTAGAGGTTGATATTTTTGGCATTCTGTTCATAATGAGAGCGTATTAACTCTCGGTTTTTATGAGCAGGAGCTTTAAGAATGCCAATTACAGTAGAAGACGAATTGCCAGCTATTGCACGTTTACGTCATGAAAACGTGTTTGTAATGCCAAAAACGCGTGCAAAAACCCAAGAAATACGCCCTATGCGTTTGGCTATTCTTAATCTTATGCCTAATAAAGTAGAAACCGAAGTACAGTTTATTCGCTTGTTGGCTAATTCTCCGCTGCAAGTAAATGTTGAGCTATTGCGCCTAGACACGCACCGCAGCAGTAGCAACTCAGAGCAACACTTAGATACTTTTTATCGTTACTTTTCAGAAGTAAAAAACAACAACTACGATGCGCTGTTAATTACCGGTGCGCCGCTCGCGCATTTAGAGTATGAAGAAGTAGCTTACTGGGAAGAGCTCAAAGTGATTATTGATTGGGCCGAGCAGCATGTAACTTCTACCTTGTTTTCGTGTTGGGCTGCCCATGCGGCTTTATACCACCGTTATAATTTAAAGCGCGATTTAAAAGACAATAAACTTTGCGGAGTGTTTACCCACCAATGCTATTTTGCTCATGGCGCACTTACTCGCGGCTTTGACGATACCTTTTTAGTACCGCACTCACGTTATGGCCACATAGATATTAATAAAATAAACGCCTGTGAAGAGCTGGTGGTATTAGCGGGCTCTGAACGAGTAGGGGCGTATTTACTTAAAAATAAATCCGGCAGCCAAGTGTTTATTACCGGCCACCCCGAATACGATGCCGACAGTTTAAAAGCCGAATATGAGCGCGATTTACAAAAAAGCCCCGATGCGCCAAAGCCCGAAAACTATTTTCCTGATGACGATGCCAGCAAACAACCGTCTAAAACATGGCAAAGCCACGCGTTTTTACTGTTTTCAAACTGGTTAAATTATTACGTTTACCAAACCACACCCTATGATATTAACTTAGTTAGCCAAGACGTAAGGACTAACAACTATGCCGAATAATCCTCAAAACAATAAGCATCAAGAGCTGAGCGCTGCGCTCAAACAGCGCATTTTAATTTTAGATGGTGCAATGGGAACCATGATCCAAGCGCATAAGCTTGAAGAGCAAGACTACCGTGGTGAACGTTTTAAAGATTGGCACGTGCTTATTAAAGGTAATAACGATTTATTAAGCCTAACCAAGCCTGAAATTATTACTGATATACACCGCAGCTTTTTAGCCGCCGGTGCCGATATTATCGAAACCAACACCTTTAACTCGACAACCATTTCGATGGAAGATTACGACATGGCGAGTATAAGCCGTGAAGTTAATTTAGAGTCAGCTAAGTTAGCCCGTGCTGTATGTGATGAATTTAGCGCTAAAACCCCAGAAAAACCGCGCTATGTAGCGGGTGTTTTAGGGCCAACATCTAAAACCTGTTCGTTATCTCCGGATGTAAACGACCCTGGCTATCGTAATATCACCTTTGATAAGTTAGTGACTGCGTATGTGGAGTCGACCCTTGCACTTATGGAAGGCGGTGTAGATATTATTTTAATCGAAACAATATTCGACACGCTTAATGCAAAAGCCGCCTCATTCGCGGTAGAAGAAGCGTTTGAACAAGCAGGGCGTACATTACCAGTGATGATATCAGGCACTATCACCGACGCCTCAGGCCGCACGCTTTCAGGGCAAACCACCGAAGCATTTTATAACTCTATTCGCCATATTAAGCCGCTTTCAATTGGCTTAAATTGCGCGCTAGGGCCAGATTTACTACGCCAATACGTTGAAGAGCTATCACGCGTATGCGAAACCTTTGTCTCTGTTCACCCTAACGCGGGCTTACCCAATGAGTTTGGAGAATACGATTTAGAAGCAGACGACATGGCAAAAGAGATCATAGATTGGGGTAAATCGGGCTTTATTAATATTGTTGGCGGTTGCTGCGGCACTACGCCTGCGCACATTCGTGCCTTTGCCAAAGGGCTTGAAGGCGCAGCACCACGAAAATTACCAGAGCTTGAAGTGCGCATGCGTCTGTCAGGCCTAGAAGCCTGTAACTTAAATTAAGGAGCCGCCAATGACCCAACAAATTGCAGTATTTACCAATGTCGGCGAGCGTACTAACGTAACTGGCTCGGCCATGTTTAAACGTTTGATCATGGAAGAAGACTACGAGACCGCTCTTAATGTGGCCCGCGAACAAGTAGAAAATGGCGCCCAAGTTATTGATATAAACATGGACGAAGCCATGCTGGACTCAAAAGCCGCCATGGTTAAGTTTTTAAACTTAATTGCCTCAGAGCCTGATATTTCTAAAGTACCTATAATGGTCGACTCCTCAAAGTGGGAAGTTATAGAAGCAGGCTTAAAGTGTATTCAAGGCAAGGCCATTGTTAACTCCATTTCACTTAAAGAGGGTGAAGAGCCGTTTATTCGCCAAGCTAAAATTATAAAACGCTTTGGCGCCGCCGCTGTTGTAATGGCGTTTGATACCGAAGGTCAAGCCGATACTGCCGATCGTAAGTTTGAAATTTGTGAGCGCAGCTACCGTATTTTGGTCGACGAAATTGGCTTTCCGCCAGAAGACATTATATTCGACCCCAACATATTTGCCGTTGCCACCGGCATAGAAGAGCACGACAACTACGCCGTAGAATTTATTGAAGGCACCCGCCGTATTAAGCAAAATTTACCCCATTGTAAAGTGTCGGGTGGGGTGTCAAACGTATCGTTTTCGTTTAGAGGTAATAACCCAGTACGTGAAGCGATTCACTCGGTGTTTTTATACCATGCTATAAAAGCGGGTATGGATATGGGGATAGTAAACGCAGGGCAACTTGCGGTTTACGACGACATCCCCGAGGAACTTCGCAAAGCCGTAGAAGATGTAATTCTTAATACCGACCCCGGTGCTGGCGAGCGCCTTGTTGAACTTGCACCTAAATATTCAGGCATGGCGCAAGCTGAGCGCGTAGAAGATTTAGAATGGCGCACTTGGTCGGTTGAAAAACGCCTAGAGCATGCCCTAGTAAAAGGCATAACCACCTTTATAGATGAAGACACAGAAGAGTGCCGTGCTGGCGCAGATAAACCTATTCACGTCATTGAAGGGCCACTCATGGACGGCATGAACGTGGTTGGGGATTTATTTGGCGCGGGTAAAATGTTTTTACCCCAAGTGGTTAAGTCGGCCCGTGTAATGAAACGCGCGGTCGCCTACCTTGACCCATTCATTGAAGCCGAAAAAGAAGAGGGCGCGACCAACGGTAAAATTGTTATGGCCACCGTAAAAGGCGACGTGCACGACATAGGTAAAAACATTGTAGGCGTAGTACTACAATGTAATAACTACGAAGTAATCGACCTTGGGGTAATGGTGCCAGCAGATAAAATACTGCAAACCGCGATTGACGAAAAAGCCGATATTATAGGCCTTTCGGGCTTAATTACCCCATCGCTTGATGAAATGGTACATGTTGCCAAAGAAATGAAGCGTCGTGGCTTTGAGCTGCCGCTAATGATTGGCGGGGCAACCACCTCAAAAGCGCATACCGCAGTTAAAATAGAGCCGCAGTACGACAAAGGCGTGGTGTATGTAAATAACGCCAGCCGCGCCGTGGGTGTGGTGTCTAATTTATTATCAAAAGAGCATAAAGCAGAGTTTTTAGCTAAAACCACCGCCGAATACGACAAAGTACGCGAACAACAAGCACGCAAAAAACCACGTTCTAAGCCTGTTACCATACAGCGCGCCCGCGATAATGCTGCAAAGCTCGATTGGGATAACTACACCCCACCCGTGCCTAAAAAGCTGGGCGTGACTGAGTTTAAAAATGTATCAATCGCGACTTTACGCAAATACATAGACTGGACGCCTTACTTTATGACCTGGTCAATCGCCGGTAAATATCCGCGCATAATGACCGACGAAGTAGTGGGCGAACAAGCACAAAGCTTGTTTAAAGACGCCAACGATATGCTCGATGAGCTTGAAAAGTCAGGCACTTTGCAACCATTAGGTGTTATTGGTTTATTCCCAGCAAACCGTGTGGGCGATGATATAGAAATTTACACCGACGAAACCCGCAAAGAGCTATTAACTACCTCATGTCATTTACGCCAGCAAACCGAAAAAACCGACTTTGCTAACTACTGCCTAGCCGATTACATTGCGCCAAAAGGCACGCCAGATTACTTTGGTGCGTTTGCGGTAACAGGTGGCTTAGAAGAAGACGACCTCGCCAATGCGTTCGACGCACAGCAAGACGACTACAATAAAATAATGGTTAAAGCGGTTGCTGATAGGCTCGCCGAAGCCTTTGCCGAATACTTGCACGAACAAGTGCGTAAAGAGTATTGGGGTTATGCACCCGATGAAAACCTCGAAAACGATGAACTAATACGCGAAAACTACCAAGGTATTCGCCCAGCACCCGGTTACCCAGCGTGCCCAGAGCATACCGAGAAAAAGAAAATTTGGCAGTTACTCGATACTGAAAAACGCATTGGTATGCAGCTCACCAGCTCTTACGCCATGTGGCCAGGTGCTGCGGTTTCGGGTTGGTACTTTTCACACCCACAAGCGAAATACTACGCGGTAGCGGCAGTACAACGCGACCAAGTAGAAGACTACGCTAAGCGAACCAATATGACGCTCGCAGAGGCTGAAAGGTGGTTATCGCCTAACTTGGGATATGAGCCGGAGTAAAAGAGCAGCGGTCAAAAGTTGAAGCGGTCAGTTTTTAGCTGTCAGCTATCAGTAAAACAAAAAACGAGCCAAATTAGGCTCGTTTTTTATTAGCTTATTAATTAACCTCAGATCTGCATAAGAATTAAAGCCGAGTCACTTTAATACTCGGCTTTTTAGTCTGAAAGGTATAGGCAATTAATCCAGCCATTAAATTAACCATAAATGAGATGCAGCTGCGGTGCCTTGTATGGTCTATTTGAGCCATATTTTTCAGTTGGTCGAAAACTGTTTCAATGATAAAACGCTTTGATAACATCGCTCTATCCCAAGATGATATTGGCTGACGTTTCATATTACTTCGTTGACCTGTAATAAAATCAATGCCTTGCTCAGCAAGTTCCGCTTTTAGGTTTGCAGATACATAACCTTTATCAGCGTATAAACTACCTGTAACATTATCGACCATATCTAACACCGGCTGTCTATCATCAACATTCCCAGCTGTCACTTTTACTGCTAATAAACCACCTTCATCATTCATGATGAGGTGAAGTTTAAACCCATAAAACCAGCCCATTGTTCCTTTACCCCGCTTGGCTTTTCCCGCGAAAACTTGGTGGCGAGGAATACGCATGTTGTGACACACCTTGAGAGAGTAGAATCGATAAATGCAATGCCTGTTGGTTTATCAAAGCGCTGCTTCAGATAGCTACACAGAGCAGGTAACGTGGCCTGAAGTAACTTCAACATACGTGTATAACTGACTAAATCAGGAAAATAATGTCGCCAATACTGACAAACAAATTTGGTGTAGTAAGTTTTAAAGTCGCGATAACCTGATTGATGAAAGGCAATTAATATAGTCATCACTTCGCTAGAGGATAGTCGAGACGGCTTAATGCGTTGCTTCTCACCTGATTCTATT
Source organism: Pseudoalteromonas sp. BSi20311 (assembly GCF_000239875.1). Lineage (NCBI taxonomy): Bacteria > Pseudomonadati > Pseudomonadota > Gammaproteobacteria > Alteromonadales > Pseudoalteromonadaceae > Pseudoalteromonas > Pseudoalteromonas sp. BSi20311. Next base: position 45,461 of record NZ_BADU01000078.1, read on the forward strand.
AGGTGTTTAAGCCACTGAGGTTCAAACAATAAACAAAAATCATCGACATCTACGTAAATTGCATCTAAGTTATTCATGCCCTTGCCTCGGTAATCTTATGTTTCTTGGTCGAAAGATCTGATCACCGCAAGGGCATTTAGTTCCATTTCTTATGTGCAGCTCAGGTTAATTAATAGTATGAAATTGTAAGGTTCGATTAATGTCAGTTATTTACCATTGCTTTTTAATAGTTTGATAACTCTAATTACCCTTTCAAGAGTGATAGTAAGTAGTAAAAATAATTCTGTAAGCTCACGCATAATACTTCTCCTCAGTTATTGTTGAGTTAATAGTATGTTCAGAAATTCAATTGGTCAAATTTTATAAGTTATTGTTTTTATTGTATTTAATTTTTCATCTGGTAGGCATTTTATTATACTGGGTTCTTTGGGTATTATGCTGGGAATTACTGGAGGAAAAGATTATTTTTTTAAAAAAACTGAAATAAACTACTTTTAAATTGTTTTTTGCTTGAGTAGTTATTTTTAGAATGATTTAAAGCGGCTTTTCACTAATATTAACTCTCATAAAGTTGTACAGGTACTTTAAACTTAAGGACTACAATGAAGCATCTAAATTACATATTGCTTTGCCTATCCCTACTTTTCACATCGAACACATTTGCGCTTGAGCAAAAGTATCACGGGAGTGTTTTACCTGTTATTGCTGCTTTTAAAGCGGAGGATAAAACTGCGATTGCTGCGCATATTCGCTACCCTCTAAAAAGGCAGTATCCACTTCCTGATATTAAAAATGAAGCTGAGTTTATTAACCGCTTTGATGAAGTGTTTGATGAGGAACTTGTTGCCGTTATTGGCAGCTCTAATATCAATACCGACTGGGATAACGTAGGTTGGCGCGGCATTATGCTAAATAACGGCGTAATGTGGGTAGACACAGACGGCAAAGTTATTGCCGTGAATACACAAAATACTACTGAGCAAGCACATGCAGAAAAGTTAATCGCTCAAGATAAACAATCACTCCATTCAAGTATTAAAACTTTTCAAAAACCAATACTCGATTGGAAAACAGCTAACTATCGTGTTCGCATTGATAATTTAGGCGATGGAAACTTCCGCTATGTATCGTGGAGTATTGATAAAAGCCCAAGCGACAAGCCTGATATCGTTTTAATTAATGGTAATATTACCTTTGAGGGTAGTGGCGGCAATCATCACTATACGTTTAAAAACGGGCGTTACAGTTACGTGTTACATGTCACTATTATTGGTTGCGATACATCTTCACTTGGTTGGCTTGAAGTATATAAAGACGATAAGTTGTTATTGTCTGACGCTGTGATCAGTGCAGTTAATAAGGCTAATTAAGTTTCTAGTGAAGAGCGGCTATTTTTAACTTATTGTGAAACGTAAACTGTAATCGAGAGTGGGAACTAGCTATGAAAACAATCGGTATGTTGGGTGGTATGAGTTGGGAGTCAACAGCCAGCTATTACAAAGCGTTAAACCACGGTGTTAAAAATGCGTTAGGTGGGTTGCATAGTGCTAAAATTTGTATGGTGAGCGTCGATTTTGCGGAAATTGAAACGCTGCAGCATCAGGGCGATTGGCAACAAACAGCCACTATACTCACCGATGCGGCTAAATCTGTAGAGGCTGGTGGTGCCGACTTTTTACTTATTTGTACCAACACTATGCATAAAGTGGCCGATGAGATTGCCAGTAATATTACCATTCCTATTTTGCATATTGCCGATGCCACCGCAGAGCAACTAAAACTCGATAATATTTCGCGAGTAGGGTTGTTGGGCACGCAATTTACAATGGAGCAAAACTTTTACAAAGAGCGTTTAACCAATAAGCATAACATTGAGGTATTAATACCTGAGCCTAATGAGCGAAAGCGAGTGCACGAGGTTATTTATTCACAGTTATGCCAAGGGATTATTGATGACGATTCGCGAACTGATTATGTGCGTATTATAGAGCGATTATTTGAGCAAGGCGCGCAGGCCATCATTTTAGGCTGTACTGAAATCGCCTTGTTGGTAAAGCCACAACATACGCAGGTTCCACTTTACGATACCACCAAAATACATGCCGAAGCAGCAGTGAAGTTAGCGCTGGCAAAATAGTTAAGCTTGAGATAACAAAAAAACCGCCAATTGGCGGTTTTTTATTAGCAAGTAAAGCTGTTAACGCGCTTTATATTAATGACCTTTCTCAAAGTCATTTACTTCGCGCTCGGCCTCATCTTTGGATTTACCGTATTTTTGCTGAATTTTACCAACAAGCTCGGTACGGCTACCTTCAATTTTATCTAAATCATCGTTGGTAAGATCGCCCCATTTTTGTTGCGCTTTACCTTTAAGTTCTTTCCAGTTTCCTTCAATACGATCGCTATTCATAATTAGCTCCTTATTAAGAGTGATGATTTTTCATTTTAAAAGCGTTACTAATAAAATGATATTTAACGTTCACTTATAAAGTTGCAAAGCCTATACCAGAAAGTGAAATGTTAAGTTTTTAATATATATCAATTGGTTATGGTTTTTTGATGTGTAAGTTCTTTTTGCTGGTGGCGAGCTTTATAAAAATTCTGCAGGGTGGCTTGTAATTATTTCAGGGACTGTCACTTCAGGGATTATTATTGCAGAGCACACTGTGCTGGATTTTATAAGAACAAAAAAAGCGAGCTATTAAAGCTCGCTTTGCTGTTTAATAAAGGAATTAATGTCTAAAGCTTGGCATTAGCGCAGGAATGCCTGGCAGCATACCTACCAGTGCCATTACACCGGTTAATAATACAAACATTATAAGTGGGATGACCCAGCGACTCATTCGCGATAAATCAGCACTTCTTTCTTTACAGCCAATAAGGCCCAAGTTATCAAGTAGCATAGTTAGTGACCAACCAAATGCAGGGTTTACTAGGCTTGATGCAAACACCACAATGGCGGCTGATTGGGTGGTTTTACCTTCACGGGTCATTTCCATACCCGCTTCAAGTAGTGGAATAAACACCCCTACAATTAATGCAACACACAATACTGGCTGCCAAATAGCTAAGTCCATTGGATAGCCCCAAACACCCGCGATAATACAAAATAACGCAGTTAAAATTGCGCCTGCAGGAATAGGGCGTTTTGCAATAGCTGCAGGAACAATGTAAGTGCCCCAAGATGATGCAAAGTTAGCACCGCCTAATAGCGAGCCAAAGGTTTGTCTTGTTGATGCGCTAAGCATGGTATCGTCAATATTCATTTGTACTTTTTCAGTACGCTCTGGGTAGCTTATTTTTTGAAATACTTGATGGCCTAAAAAGTCAGGCGACCACATAGCAACTGCTAAAACTGCAAAAGGAAGTACAACTACAAAGCTTTCTGCTGTTGGTAGACCAAGCATCCAACCGGTGTTTTCCCCCCACCAGTACATAGGGTTCATGTTTGGTAAGCCCGGTGCCGTATTAAACTCAAACGGTGCGCCCAATGCAAAAGCAGTAAAACCACCAATTAAACAGCTCAGTGGCACGGCTAACCAGCGTTTTTTGTAATGCTCCAATAAAGCATAAAGTAAAATTGTGGCTAAGATTACGATAAAGGCAATATGGGTCATTTGAATTTCTTCAGCCCATGCAAACAGCTTTTTAACTTGTGAAATGGTACCCACAAAACCCAAATAAAGAAGTAGGCCACCACATACTCCTTTACTGGTGAGCTTGGCCATGAGACTGCCGCCTTTACTAAATGCTAATATCAATCCAAAGGCACCTATGAGTAAACCAAAGGCCATAGGGTGTCCGCCTGCGGCAACCACAATAGGAATTAATGGAATAAGTGGGCCATGAGTACCCGCTAAGTTAGCGGTCGGTAAAATAAAGCCAGAAAATAGTAAAATAAATAACGAAACAATTAAAAGTTCGTAGCGTACGTTTTCAAGTACAAAGCCATCACTCAACCCCAAAGGGCCTGCAAACGTGGCAGCAATGGCTGCAACCATCACAACTTTACCTATAGTTGCGGCCATCGCTGGAATGGTGTCTTCAAATTCAAAGCGATAATCTCTAAACGGTAAATTTGGACGCCAGCGTTTTGGCTGCATAATTTGCAGCTCGTGCTCTAGGTAAGCGTCGCGGCTTTCAAACTCAGAGCTTGGCTTATGAAGATTTTCATAGCTATCGGACACGGTTTGAGTATCCGCTCCTGATATAGCATCAGATGAATTATCATCTAGCGGCTTGGTGGTCATGACTTCTCCTGCAACTTAGTTGCTAACTCAAAATAAAAATACAGCTTTTACAAAGCAAATGAACGTTGAG
>NZ_BADU01000077.1:0-7497 GCF_000239875.1 Pseudoalteromonas sp. BSi20311
GTTGAAATAAGCTTTACGACCCGTTTGCTTATGGTTACTTTTCCATCTGGGTCATTTCCTTCTTCGCTGATAGTCGTTTGCTCGATACAATCATAGGGTAAACGCATAACCTCTTGATCTCGCATTCCAGTGTATAAGTGCAGTATTAAGCGCATTCGATACTGAATTGCTTTTAGAACGCTAGAAAGGCTCGTGGAGCTATTAACAGCCAACTCCCCGGAGAAAACATCTTCCAGTTTGTATATTTTCAGTGCTTCCTGCATATCAGGCCGCCATTTAGCTTTTCCACCAACACGATTAGACTTCTGCCATTCATAAGATCTTCCGTAGAAAGTATCTTTGAAATTCTCTAAGAGATCGGGCAAAGCATCCAACTTTCCCTCAAAATGCTTAAGTTCATCAGTCAAATGATTAATATATGACAGGTAGATCATAGTTGGAATGACTGGAGTTTGTTCACTATCGTCAACTTCAATTTCTAGATTAGCAATTGCTGAGAAACCAACTCTACCCTGTCCAATGTAGCTCAAGTGATTACCTATCGCACGAGTCCGCTTTTTAATACTGGTGCCAACTTTTGTACTCAAGAATTTGTTTAGAAGACGCTTATTTGAAAATAACTCACCAAGTGAAATAGTCCCCATAAATCGATTTTCTTGCAGAGAGATACAATATTCAATGGCAGATGCCATAACTTGGTAATATCCATTTAACGTAGAAACTGCAATATTCCCTGTGTGGCCTCCTTCAGCGAAATACTGGATCAAAAATAATAGGTATTTTGCCTCATTTACCAGAGAACGACGCTCGATAGGAGATTTTCCCACAAGGAAATTATCAAATCGAAATTGTGATATTTTTTTACCACTTAAACGATATGGATTAAAATCCCATATATCCTCTCCATATATGGCAGTCGGCTTTCCATTAATATCACGACAAAGCACAAAGTCCGCACTAGGATAATCTTTGTTCTTTGAAGAAAAAAAACTATCTGGAGCTGTTCCCTGCTTACACTCTTCTTCTGCAAATATTCGGCTTAGATTTGAAGCTACCATTAAACAACCACCCCCATTTGCTCATAACGTTCTAATCGAAACTCCCAAAATGGTGTCAATATTCCATGTTCCATTACATCTTCTCTGACATTTTCGACCAATAATTTAATACGTTCTGACTTTTCTGAAATCTGTACTAATACTTGCTTGATTCGAATATTTAGCTCCAACAGCAAAGAGTCGGAATGGTTAAAATCCGTTGCCATTTCCCTAACAGCTTCAATCACATAAAGTAAACTATAAAGCTTATGAATATCTTCCTGATCAGCATGACAAACATAGTGTTCACAATATAAACACCCGATTTGAGACATACAATTGGGTTCAATTGGAGGAGCGTCTTCCATAGCTTCGGGGTGTTGAAAGTCATCACAATGACCCGACGCAATATTTGTATTTTCTGAAGATTTTGTGTCGCCATCAATAATCTTTAAGGGAATTTTTTGCGACGGTTTTCTCTCCAAAATTTTTGTGGCGGCAGCTTTTGCGGATTCAAAAAATAATCCAAACTCTTCTTGTTGCTTTTCGGGACTAGAGACTGCGTAATATTTATGATTAGTTTTAATCGTATGGTTTAATGAATCAGCAATCACTTCCTGTGCTACATTCAACTCATTCCATACTAAGGTTTTATATTTACGAACTTGAGATGCTGTAATTATCTTAAAAGAATGCGGAAAAAACTTCCCTCTAACGCTTCTATAAACTCTATAGATGTTGTCACTTTTCAATTGAGAGTAACTATCTGTATATGATCCATTACGATCTATTGTAAAAAACAAATATGGGCAATTCACTCCATTCAATAACCAATTTCTTAATTGAATATATTCTTTGAAGATTTCAAGTCCCTTTCTATTTCCTAAGTGATACGCAACTTCACGTTCACCCGCTCTCATTTTAACAGCACGAAAGTCATTCTTAAGCAAATCGCTTTCTAGAGTAAAGCTTTCATCGTATTTTAGTTGGCGAAGCTCCGTTCTATGTATTCCGGTCATTAAGATGAATAATTGCATGTAGCTTTGAATTGCTAAAGATGCGTAATTCAAACGATTGATATTGCGCGGATCATTGTTAACTTTTAGCAAGTTATTATGAGCTTTATCCAGCTCTCGTTGGGCTTCCTTTAAACTTATGTTTCGTGGACATTTCAATTTGTATTCTTCGGCTGTTGAAAGTCTACCCTCTAGGTAGTTGTAGCTAAACAACTCCTCTCGCAAGTACGGTGTGATACAAGAATTACTATTGCTTGGGAAAACATAGCACTCATAATCAGGCATTTTTAGCAAAAAAGGAAAAGATTCATTACTCATCACAAAATGTTTCAAACCTCTAGCGAGATTTAAAAAAGTCTTTGTTGCAAAACGCACATTCCGCTCTTCAGGCACTTCACCTTCTTTGCGCTTAAATTTTATGATTGGGATTTCTCGAATGATTTCTTTTGTTTTATCCGTGCCCCAATATATTTCAAACAGTTTGATCAACTCCCTTTGCTTCTCATTAGCAGTTTTAGGAGTAATTTTGGCCTCTGCTGACTGAATTCTGTGTTTTAACTCCGCTTTCCAAGCTTTATAAGCTTCTCTAGATTGACTTTCAGAATCGAAAGCATCACTAAAACCTGAGCTGTCGATCCATTGAAGTATGTTCGCAAAATCTCTCAAGCGCGTTCCTACTGTAGTGTCACGGTTTAGTGTGGTTGCGACATAATCATGTATGGAGTTAAGTAAATCCCTTCTACTTAATTTAAACGAATCCTCACAAACCTTAGTCGGTAAGTGAGACAAGTGAGAATTTTCTTGCGGTTGTCTGACTGTATAGGCAAATGCACCTATATCAATTGGATTTTTTCTGCCACCATCACTTAGTTGTAAACGTACTTTTTCAGGATGAAGAAAGTCTTGTCCTATTTCTTTACGAGTGACAACAATAGTATCTCGTTCAATAAAGCTTAACTTTGGTTCATTATTCATACTGCCCATTAAAATATTCCTTTAAACAAGATTTCTTCATAACCATCTTGAGCTACTAACTTGTCATCAAATTCAACAAAAAGTTTTAAATAGTGCTCTGTGGTTTCCCTATTTGTGTGGTGCAGTCTAATTTGAATTTTTCGAATTTCATCACCGGGTCTAAGCTGTCCGGGTTTCAGCTTTGTCTTTCCGTTATATACCACCAATCGAGATAAGTGCTGATAATACTGATATGCAAAAGTTGCTCTTTGCCAATGGAATGTGAAACTCTTGGGAAATGAGGCTGATACATTCCTAAACAATTTTTCTTTCAGATAGTCAGTATGTTCGCCTTTTGGTCTTGTTTTGACCTGTCTGTACCGAGGATCGTTTTTTGCCATATAATGACAATTACCGTTGGTTGAGAGAAATAAGTACATATCATCTTCACTAAGGATATCACCATATTGCTGTTCAAATAACTTCCTCCTCTTCGCGGATTCTTTTGAAAAAGCATAGGTATGAATCTGCTGAACAAGACTTCGAGGAAAATGCAGCTTTTGCGGTTTTCCGTTCTTTGTATCAATACCAGTTTTACCACCTGCTTTTAAAACCAACGTTCCATCGGCAGATATTTCATCCTTGAGTTCTTGTGATATATTGTGCAGGCTTTCTAAGCCCTCAGCTACTTCTAAGGATTTGAACAACTGGTTTATGTGTTTCATACGCATTGTGAAAATAGACTGCTTTCTGCAACCAGTATTTAGCGCAATGAGGTGAATTAGCCTCTCATCAACTGAAAAAACGCCACTGTTTAGTACATCAATTAGTTCATCACATTGACCATTTGATAGAGGTCTTAAATCTTCTCCACCATCTCTGACATAGCCTATAGGAACAGGCTTTTGTTGATAACTAGCATTAACTGTTTGGCTACGCAATGTAACCTGTTTCTTAAAACCATTTTGAAAGATAATAAAAGCTTGTTTTGTTTTATCCACCCTTGTCATATCTAGGGTATAGCCCGGTAATTTAGAAACAAACTCATAAAATTTATATACAACTAATGTTCGCTTGTTAAGATTTTTGGGCGAAACATCATCACGATGAAGCAGATATTGGCTGTACCTGTAGCTTGGTCTTTTAGCAGCCCTAGATGCACTAAAGTCGAGATAATCAATACATTCATCTTCGCAAAACAGCTTATAATCGAGCAGCATGGACGCATCTTTTCTTATCTCATCCGTGGTTTTGTAACCACCACGACTAAAATCTTCTTCCATTGAGCGTTCATAAAAATAAAGGTTAGCCTCATACCAAGGCGTGCCACACTCATTAAAAATAAATGGCAAATGGTAAACTGAATCATCAGAATTAGTCAGAGAATACTCTTTGTGTATAAAATAGAATTCATCTGCATTTCCTTTTTCTAAAGGAACACGAATCGGGTAGTCACTTTTATCTGGGATTGTTGTTACATCACCAGCCGTATAATCTAAACGACTTAACGTGATCAACCGGTTCGATTTTCTTTTATCCATTATAGATGCCATTGCAGACCTCACCTTAAAGTGTCAAACTTACTTGTACCCCGGGGGTGCTGTCAATGGGTTATCAGGCCATCTGTGTTTGGGGTAGCGCCCTTTCATCTCTTTTTGTACCTCGCGGTAACTACTGTTCCAAAAATGTGCTAAGTCTTGAGTCAACTGCAGTGAACGCTTACCTGGCGATAACAACTCCATTAGCAATGCTAATTTACCGTTAGCTAACATAGGCGTACTGGTTAAACCATATACTTCTTGCATGCGCACACTAAGCTTGGCGGGGCCATCAAGTTGGTAATCAATCTTTATATTAGAACCACTTGGTACTGTTAGTCTCAGTGGGAGTAAAGATTTAAGCTCGCTTTGCTGTTGCCAATTGAAGCAGTTTTGTAGTGCCTCAAAGTAATTAAACTTTTTAAGCTGCTCAAGGGTTTTAATATCTTCAAGGTATACCCCTAACCAATCACCTGCTGAGTCAATTAGCTGCTGCTGATTAATAACAGGAAACTGCTCTGGCATCAATTTACTAGCTAGGCACATTCTAATAAGTAGTTGCTCACTTTCTTTTTGCTCGTTAAACAACGAAAAACCCTGCTTGGCAAACAAACTAAACCATGCCTTGGCCCGCTCTGCTTTATTAAGCTTATGTTTGCTCGGTTGGCTGCTAAGGATAATTTCCCCAAGTTTCACTTCATCTTGATGAATAAACCGAGCGGCTTTTTCATCAAACTCGCAGCGGGTAAGCTCAGTAAATAAATGCGGTAAATATTCTTTGAGCATCAATGGACTAAGCGAGGTGGCCGCAAAAATACGTCCGCCTTTATGGCCGCCCATACTGGCAATAGCTATGTATTCGTCATTATGCCAGTAGTCAGGGTTTAGCTCAGCTCCTGCGCCATTTGCTAATAAGTAGCCATTGCCGCGTTTTTTAGCAATCCGATCTGGATAGCCAAGCGATACTAATAAGCTTAAATGTTCAGTGTTTAAATCTGTGCGGCTATCGGTAAATTTTAAGCGTTTTAACCAATAATTTAATTGTTGCTTAAACACAGGATGCGGACGCTGCTGTTGACTATGCAGTGCTAGGTTGAGTTCATTGGCAGTGCTAACTCGGCTTTCTAGTAAGGCCACCAAATAAATAGCTAAGCGATAAATCCCATTTAATCGTGGCTCTAACATTTGCGCTTTTAATAACATATGCGCTAAGCGAATATCGGCACCAAAGCCCAACATTTTACTACCCAGCGTGGTGAGCTTACCGTTACTATCTATGGCTTCAAGCATAGATAATAAATTGGTAGCTTGGCTGCATTGTTGCTCACTTGGCGGGTCAAGTAAGGTGAGTTCACTAATGCTTGCGCCCCATTGCTTCGCCTCAAGCATCAGTTGGCTAATATCTGAGGTAAGAATATCAGGGTTATCGTGGCTGTTTCGTCTCTCAAAAGTTTGTTTTGAACCTAACCGATACACAACCCCTGGCTCTATTCGCCCTGCACGCCCTGCGCGTTGTACTGCCGATGAACGCGATATACTTTGCGTAGTAAGCTCAGTGACACCGGTTTTTAAATTAAAGCTGGCTGCACGGCGCTTGCCGCTATCAACAACAATTCTAATACCTTCAATGGTTAAACTTGTTTCGGCAACATTGGTCGTTAATACTACTTTTCTCATCCCTTGAGGCGCTGGTGCAATTGCTGCTTGTTGATTGGCTTTATCTTGTTCGCCAAATAATGTGGCAACAATACAATCACTGGGCAAGTCGCTCAGCGCTTGCTGCACGCGCAGTATTTCTCGCTGACCGGGTAAAAATACCAGCGCACTGCCTGTTTGCTCATTGAGTGCTTGTTTTATTATTGATGGAATAGCATCAAGCAAGCGGCTTTCATCTTTTATTGGGCAATATATTTCGTCAATGGGGTAACTTCGCCCGTTTGAATGAATTACTGGGCAATTAAAAAACTCAGTGTAGCGTTCGCTATCAAGGGTTGCCGACATCAACATAATGGTTAAATCTTCACGCAGCGCCGCTTGCGACTCTAAAGCAAAAGCCAGCGCGGTATCTGCAGCAATAGAGCGCTCATGAAACTCATCAAAAATAAGTAAATCAACATCACTGAGTTCAGGGTCGTTTTGTAACATGCGCGTAAGCATGCCTTCGGTAACTATTTCAAGGCGAGTTTGTGTGCTGACTTTGCTTTCACCTCGCATCCGTAAACCGACACTTTGCCCCAGCGTTTCGTTTTGGCAGTGCGCTAAATAATTGGCAATATTTCTCGCCGCCAAGCGCCGCGGCTCTAACATGACGATGCGCTTATAATGCCCATCGCGCATAAGCTGTAATGGCAACCATGTTGATTTACCAGCACCAGGCGGCGCTTGCAATAAGGTGATTGGGTTGGCTTTTAATGCATCAATGAGTGAATTATATATTTCTTGAACAGGCAGCACGCTATTTACCCTAAATTACTTTGCCGACATTGTAGCAAAAAATATCGTTTTATTATTAAAAAGCAAGTGGCGTTTTAAGTGATTTAAATGCCCTTAAATTAGCTCGTGATTGCATTTCGTTTCAAATACCTAGTAGGTATAAAGCTGTAAACCGAAGCTACAGCTAAGTAAATACTCTTTTTAATTATTACGTTTTGTGCAACTTTGCGGCTAATTGTATTTATAATAAGCAAATAGCGGCTAACGTCACCTTTATTAGACTAAAGAATGATTGCTGCTGAACCTGCTGATTTTATGACCTTTTCGCTATTCTGCATGACAAGATCACACTGTAAAAACAAAACAATAAACCACTGAATTTAAAGACCTTTTAAATTTAACAAGCCAGTTACAACACATCCCTTTGCTATTTTTGTTAACACTTACAAAGCGTTAAACTGGGCTATGCACGACCTTTTGCCTAATTACAATCTGTAGCAAGCTGTTTTACCCTGCGCA
>NZ_BADU01000076.1:0-41915 GCF_000239875.1 Pseudoalteromonas sp. BSi20311
CTTTTTTTATTACTGCATTAGGGCTTAGTGCTCGTGACCACAACCGCCTTCGCCATGTACGTGGCCATGCTCAAGCTCTTCGGCTGTTGCATCGCGTACTTCTAAAATTTCTACATCAAAGTTAAGTGTAATACCGGCAAGTGGGTTGTTACCATCAACAATGACTTCTTCATCTTGAATATCGATGATCATTACTGATTGGTCGCCGTCATCTGTGGTTGCACGAAATTGCATGCCCACTTCAATTTCCATACCTTCAAACATTGATTTTGGTACGGCTTGCATTAAGTGATCATGACGCTCTCCGTAACCTTCTTCTGGTTCTACTTTTACACTTAGTGTATCGCCAGCTTGCTTGCCTTGCAGCGCATTTTCAAGCCCTGAGATCAGGTAGCCTGTACCAACGATAAAAATTAATGGCTCACCGCCAAATGAGTTATCAATGGTATTTCCGTCATTATCTAAAACAGAGTAATGCATTTTTACCACTTTATTTGCTGCAACGATCATAGTCATTCCTATTATTCATCTTCAAGAGAGTAAGGTAGAGGCAGAATGTTTAGCTCTACCGAAGGGGTGTGTTTTGCACGAAGAGTCTGATCGATATCAGTATCGTTTGGCAACACGACCAAACCAGTTAAAGTCTGTGTTTGTTCATTATAGCTTTGCGCAATAAGTTTACCTGCACGGCGCCAGTTTTCACTTAATTGGGTTTCAATATCAGGCTCATCAAGTCGTCCTTCGCTTTGTCCTGAAACGATATACATTGCGCGTTTGTTTTTGCCTAGGTATTTCATACGTGCGACAGTTTCTTGGCCTGTGTAGCAACCCTTTTTAAAGCTAATGCCGTTAATGGCTTGCAGGTTAACCATTTGCGGTACGTATTCATCAATTGCATCAACACTTAATTGCGGTTCACCAGCGAGTATAGACGCTTGCTGCCATAGGGCGTCGTTGTCGAGGGTAGACACGTCATCAGGTAGGCAAAATTGGCTATCAACCATTAGTAAAACGCGGTTTGGTGCCAGTTTCAGTGCTTTACCATGGGCGAAGTCACAGGCTGTGGCGTCATCGCTGAAGTGAATATCGAGTTGTACGAGTATGTCTGTTAAGTTATCGCCAAGTAGACCAATTAATCGCTCTGATGCTTTATTAATTTCAACTTTTGCAAATACAGCATATTTTTTTAATTCAGCCAGTGAGCGTTCTACTTCAGCACTTGAGCCTGTTAAATAGTAATTTTGCTGATAAGAAAATAGTTTAAATACACCCCATAACTTCCCTTTAGCGCTGCAGTGACCCGCCCACAAAAAGTTATTGTTGTTAAGTTTATTTAGATCTTGAGTGATTTGTCCGTGTAGGTACGATAATTTATCTGCGCCTGAGAGGCTAATAACCTGATGTGATAAAGGACATGCATAAACCAGAGACATAAACACCTTCTTTGCAATAACAAATGAGTGCACATAATAACGTAGTTAAAGCGTATGGTACAGCGACTAACGGACGATGTTTTTTATAACTTAGTGCTGTTAAATTAATGGGTATTTGGTAAACTCGAGTTAATTAAATATGAGGTTTAAAATGGTTGAAATACATAGTAAAGCACGTATCCGTTGGGCTTGTCGCCGTGGCATGTTAGAGCTAGATGTTTTGTTTATGCCGTTTGTTGAAGAAGCTTATGACTCGTTAGATGCTAAACAGCAGGCGGCTTTTCAGCGTCTATTAACCCAAGAAGACCCAGATTTATTCGCTTGGTTTATGGGCCATGAAGAATGTAAAGACGCAGAGCTAAATAGCATGGTTCAGCTAATTTTAGACCGAGTTCGTGTATAGATTTACTGTTACAAATAATAAAACAGACCACAAACCGATTGTGGTCTTTTTTTGTGTGCTGACTTTAGTGTTGTGCCTATTTATGAACTCGGTGATGGCAACTCTTTTTTGTATTGCACTTAATACCCTTGCTGGCATTATCGTTTGGCGAAAAATCGTTGCTGCTCAGCCACAGCAGGGCGTCATACTTTTAGAGCCGAATCAATTTCGCTTTGAAGGCTCTGGCAGGCAAATTCAAGGTGTAATTAGTAATCAAAGCCGATTACTTGGTCGCAGTGTGTGGTTGTATATTAATGGTTTTAGTAAAAACTATTGGCTGATTATTTCAGCCAATAGTGTTGATGAGCAAAGCTATGCGCGTTTAAAACGGGCAACGCTTGAAGTAATTAATTACGCGGAGGGGTCAAAATAGTGGGTGTTGGGTTCTCATTTTGCTCTGGATAATCAATGGTAAAGTGTAGTCCACGACTTTCTTTACGTTCCATAGCACTTCTAATAATAAGCTCGGCAACTTGCACCAAATTACGTAATTCAAGTAAGTTATTGCTTACTCTAAAGTTTGCGTAATAATCGTGTATTTCTTGTTGCAGTAACTCAACACGATGAAGCGCACGTTCAAGGCGTTTAGTTGAGCGTACAATCCCAACATAATCCCACATAAACAATCGTAGCTCATGCCAGTTGTGAGTGATGACAATTTCTTCATCTGAATTAGATACACGACTTTCGTCCCAACTAGGTAAATCAACCAGCGCGGGTGCGGTCTCTATTTTACTCAAAATATCTTTTGCTGCTGCATGGGCAAACACAATGCACTCTAATAACGAGTTACTCGCCATGCGATTAGCACCATGCAGGCCGGTATAAGCCACTTCACCCACAGCGTACAAATTTGCTAAATCCGCTTTGCCGTTAAAGTCGGTCATTACGCCACCACAGGTGTAATGTGCTGCGGGAACGACAGGGATTGCCTCTTTGGTAATATCAAGCCCTACACTCAAGCATTTAGCGTAGATAGTAGGGAAGTGTTCAATAATAAAGTCTTTGTCTTTATGGCTAATATCTAAATATAAGCAATTTGCGCCAAGGCGTTTCATTTCAAAGTCGATAGCGCGCGCTACAATATCGCGAGGAGCGAGTTCTTCTCGTTCATCAAACTCTTTCATAAAGCGAGTGCCATCAGGGCGTTTTAAATAGGCACCTTCACCACGCATTGCTTCGGTAATTAAAAAGTTTTGTAATTCTGGATGATAAAGGCTGGTTGGATGAAATTGATTAAATTCCATGTTAGCAACGCGACATCCCGCACGCCACGCCATTGCAATGCCATCACCACTAGAAACATCAGGGTTAGAGGTGTAAAGGTACACTTTACTTGCGCCACCCGTAGCTAGGGCAACAAATTTTGCGCCAATAGTTTCTACTTTTTTGGCTTTTTTATTCCACACATGCATACCGTGAACATGTGACCCCGTTTTACCGATATTTTTATCAGTAATTAAATCAATCGCATTGTAATGCTCTAACAAGGTGATATTGCTATGTGCTTGAACTTGGCTAATTAACGTTGTTTGCACTGCTTTGCCAGTGGCATCGGCAGCATGCAAAATGCGTCGGTGGCTGTGACCCCCTTCGCGGGTTAAATGAAAACGCTCTTTACCTTTACTATCAAATTCCATATCAAAAGGCACGCCTTGGTCAATCAACCATTGTAGGCAGTCATGCGCATTGCTGGCAGTATAATGAACAGCTTCTCTGTCACACAAACCGCCACCGGCATCTAAAGTATCTTCAACGTGAGATTCTATACTGTCATTTTTTTTATCAAAAACAGCGGCAATTCCGCCTTGGGCATAAAGAGTAGAACCTTCGGTTAATTCACCTTTACTGATCACGGTAACGTTACAGTAATTAGCCAAAGATAAAGCAAGTGATAAGCCTGCTGCGCCGCTACCAATAATAGCGACATCGGTAATGTGATGTTTATTTTGGTTCATCTGTGAGGTACTTTGCGGTTACAATGCTCAGATAGAGCAATATTTATTTTTAATACTTATAGTTGTACCATATTTGTTGAACTACTACTAAGTGGTTTTAGCGTATAAACGCGTAATTTGTAGCTATTTTATAAAAAAACAATATGAGTCAGAACTTTTTATTCATCTAAGGGTCAGAGTAGGTGTGAACAATGGCGACACTATGAATAATAAGCAAGAATCAATCAGAGGAGTACCGGCTCGAATGAGCGAGCAGGAATTAGATTTAGCGTTAGTGAAAAGGGTTCAGCAGGGAGATAAAAACGCCTTTAACCTATTAGTTAAGAAGTATCAGAACAAGATTGCCGGTTTGATCTCACGTTATGTATCAAATCAAGGTGACATTGCTGATGTAGCACAAGAAGCGTTTATTAAAGCGTACCGTGCCCTTCCAAACTTTCGTGGTGACAGTGCTTTTTATACTTGGCTTTACCGTATCGCCGTTAATTGTGCTAAAAATTATTTAGTGGCTCAAGGGCGTAAACCGCCAGCAAATGATATAGATGCTGAGGATGCCGAGTTTTATGAAGGTGCAGATTCAATGCGTTCTAACGCGTCACCTGAAAATTTACTATTAAGCGAAGAAGTACGCGCTGTTATTTTTAATACGATTGATAGTTTGCCTGAAGATCTAAAAACCGCGATTACTCTTAGAGAAATTGAGGGTATGAGCTATGAAGAAATAGCCGTGGTGATGGATTGCCCAGTCGGGACGGTACGTTCGCGTATTTTTCGTGCCCGTGAAGCAATTGATAATAAATTAAACCCATTGATAGGCGAGTCTTAGTATGACAAAAGCACACGTTAACCGCTTAGATAACGAATCGTTATCAGCATTACTTGACGGTGAGCAAACTTTAAATGATGCCGCTATTGCATCAGATGATGTTGCTACGTTTGGCCGTTACGCGTTAATCGGTGATGCAATGCGAGCTAAAGAAAATAACAATAATATGGACTTTGATATTAGCGATCGCATTTCGTTAGCACTTGAGAGTGAGCCCGTTTATGCAGACTTTAGCCAGTCTGACAGTGTGGCAACCCCTTCAAGCACCGAAACAGACAACAAAGTAGTGGCGTTTAATTGGCGTAAACCGGTTGCCCAATTGGCAATTGCAGCAAGTGTAGCAATGTTTACTATTGTTGGCGTGAACACCTTACCGCAAGGTGAAGATGCTCCACAAAATGAAATTCCTTTACTGCAAACCACGCCGTTAACCGGCATGGCGTCGCCAGTAAGCTACTCATCAGCACCAGCACTTGATAACGCAGAGCAAGGCTTGCGCGAGCTTCAACAGCAACGCATTGGCGCATTAGTACTTGAACATCAGCGTCAAGCGCGTGTTGCTCATTCGTTAAAAACAGCTAAAACAGATGAAACATCGCCAGAGGAAAAAAACTAATTAGATGAAAGTAATCACTTTTATTATGTCATTGGTGTTAAGTTTTAACACTTTTGCCAATGACACAAACCCCGCTAAAGATTTACTGCTTGAAATGGCCAGTGCAGTTCACACTCGTAATTTCGACGCCTCTTTTGTTGTTGTTAAAGGTAAAAGTATGGAGCCCTACCGCTGGGTGCATGCTAAACAAGGTGATATAGAGCTTGAGCATTTAAGTTTGCTCAATGGCGCTGGCCTTGAAATGATCCGTATTGACGACCAAGTTACCTACTTTGAGCCACAATCAGAACCTTACTCGTTAACAACCGACTCAATTGCAGGTCCCATCCCAGAAGTTTTATTTAAAGATATTAATCGCCTAAGTGCGCATTATGATTTTGTGCTTGGTGGTAAAGGCCGTATTGCGGGGCGTCCTGCTCAGCTGGTTCGAATTGAATCTAAAAACGATGACAAATATAACTATTGGATTTGGATTGATACTGAGTCTTCGTTATTATTAAAAGCCGCTTATGTTAATCATCAAGGCGAAGCACTTGAGCAATTACAACTTACCCATATCAGTGTAACTGAGCAACCGGCAAGCTTATTATTAGAAGTACTTAATCGTAATTTTCCAACCCCATTACCCGCTAATTCAATTGCTGAACAGAGCAAAGCAAATGCTATGAATTGGACTATTGGTTGGCTACCTGAAGGGTTTGAACTACTCAAGTCAGATAGACATAAGCTCGACTTAAACAATGAATTAACAGACTACTATTTATTTTCTGATGGATTCGTTGAGGTATCAGTATTTGTACAACGACCACTACCGGGCAAGCGTTTAAGCGGAGCACTGACCTCGGGTGCAACCACTATATATGTGCACAACGGCGGAAATTTTGATGTGTCTGTGGTGGGGAATATCCCAACAACGAGTGCTAAAGCGATTGCAGAGTCGGTATCACGGGCATTATAGAAACTAAATTATGATAGAACAAACGTTAACCGTCGTGGCCCTTAGTGGCCACGTTGCGCATTTAGAAGCCCAACAAAAACAGGCCTGTGAAGGCTGTAATGGACGTTGTGGCTCACAGGTGTTTAGCAAGTTATTTGGTACCGCCAAAAAAACCTTGCCCTATAAATTTGAAACGCAATTAGAAGTGGGTCAAAAAGTGACCCTGTCACTAGATGACAGCCATGTTGTAAAACATGCCTTTGCCGTTTACATGTTGCCCTTGTTTTTGAGTTTAATCTTCGCCTTAATAACCAGTGAATTAATATTATTGGCCGAAGGCTGGCAAATTTTAGCAGCGATATTGGGTGGCATCACCGGCTTTTTAATTGCTAAAACATGGGTAAAATCACTTAGACATGAGATTAAAGTGATAAAAATTCATCCAATTAGTCTCCCTTTAACTCAAATAGATGGTGATTGACGCCAATTAAATGTAAAATTGCGTTTTTATGCCACAGTAACTTGAAAATGCACAGCAAGTATTTTCAAGTTATTTAGGCATGCGACCTTAGTCCTTTAAAATAGAAGTTTAGAATCCAGTTTATGAAGCATATCCGTAATTTTTCGATCATCGCCCACATTGACCATGGTAAATCGACCCTTTCTGACCGTTTGATCCAAGTTTGTGGTGGTTTAACCGACCGTGAAATGCAGAAGCAGGTTCTAGATTCAATGGATATTGAACGTGAACGTGGCATTACCATTAAGGCGCAAAGTGTAACGTTAAACTACAAAGCAAACGATGGTGAAACGTACCAGCTCAACTTTATCGACACTCCTGGGCACGTTGACTTTACTTATGAAGTATCACGCTCACTAGCAGCGTGTGAAGGCGCATTATTAGTTGTTGATGCCGGCCAAGGTGTCGAAGCACAAACATTAGCCAACTGTTACACCGCCATTGAAATGGACTTAGAAGTTATACCGGTTCTGAATAAAATTGATTTACCGCAAGCCGATCCATTACGTGTAGCCGAAGAAATTGAAGACATTATTGGTATTGATGCCCTTGATGCCGTGCAATGTAGCGCCAAAACAGGTGTGGGTATTGCTGAAGTACTTGAAATGATCGTTAAAGATGTACCACCACCAGTTGGTGATAAAGACGCACCATTACAAGCGCTAATTATCGATTCTTGGTTTGACCCATACCAAGGCGTTGTATCGCTAGTGCGTATCAAGCATGGCGAACTTCGCGCGGGTGACAAAATTAAAATCATGTCAAACGAGAACGTACATACCGCAGATCATGTGGGTATTTTTACGCCTAAACAAACTAACACCGGTGTTTTACGCACAGGTGAAGTAGGGTTTGTTATTGCCGGTATTAAAGAAATACACGGTGCACCAGTAGGCGATACTATTACTCATCAAAAAAATGCGGCACCACTGCGCTTACCTGGTTTTCAGAAAATTAAACCACAAGTCTACGCGGGCATGTTCCCAATTGCGTCAGATGATTACGAGTCGTTCCGTGATGCACTTAACAAACTAAGCTTAAACGATGCGTCGTTATTCTTTGAACCAGAAAATTCAACCGCGTTAGGGTTTGGTTTCCGTTGTGGCTTCTTAGGTATGCTGCACATGGAAATTATTCAAGAGCGTTTAGAGCGTGAATACGACATTGACTTAATCACCACAGCACCAACGGTTATTTATGAGGTAGTGACTAAAGAGGGCACTACACAAATAGATAACCCGTCTGACCTACCAGCCGTAAACGATATTTTAGAAATACGTGAGCCAGTAGTAGAAGCAAATATTTTAGTACCACAAGAGTACTTGGGAAGCGTAATCACGTTATGTGTTGATAAGCGCGGTATGCAAACTAAAATGAGCTATCACGGCAAGCAAGTTGCAGTAACGTATGAACTGCCAATGGCTGAAGTGGTAATGGATTTCTTTGATAAGTTAAAATCAACCAGTCGTGGTTTTGCGTCGCTTGATTATAACTTTAAGCACTTCCAAACCTCAGACATGGTACGTGTAGATATACTTATTAATGGCGAGCGCGTCGATGCTCTAGCTATTATTGTACACCGCGAAAGCGCGCAGTCTCGTGGTCGTCAGCTTGCTGATGCGTTAAAAGAGCTTATACCGCGTCAAATGTTTGATATTGCGATTCAGGCAGCAATTGGTCAGCATGTAATCGCCCGTACAACTGTAAAGCAACTACGTAAAAACGTAATCGCGAAGTGTTACGGTGGTGACGTGAGTCGTAAGAAAAAATTACTTCAAAAACAAAAAGATGGTAAAAAGCGAATGAAGCAACTTGGTAACGTTGAAGTGCCTCAAGAAGCGTTCTTAGCCATTTTAAAAGTTGGTAAATAAAAATAAAGGATAATAAATGGCTGGCTACTTTTCAGTTTTATTGGTGTTATTAACCTTAGGCTCAGGCCTAATATGGTTAATAGATCACTTAATGTTTGCCCCTAAAAGGCAGGAGCGTTTGGCAATTGCACAAACTTCTGCCGGTGGCCAACTTGATGAAGAAACAGCAGCATTGATTGCGCCTGAGCCAGTCATTACTGAAACAGCAAAGTCGATTTTTCCGATGATTGCTGCTATCACTATTTTTAGATCGTTTATTTTTGAGCCGTTTCAGATCCCATCGGGTTCAATGATGCCAACCTTATTAGTAGGCGATTTTATTTTAGTGCAAAAGTATTCTTATGGAATTAAAGACCCAGTATGGCGCAGCCAGTTAGTGGATGTGAGCGAACCAGAGCGTGGCGATATTGTTGTTTTTAAATACCCATTAGATGAAAGAGTTGATTATATTAAACGTGCTATAGGCTTACCTGGCGATAAAATTGTTTACCGCGATAAGCGTTTATATATTCAACCAAAATGTGAAGAAGGCGAAGTTCAAAAAGGCGCGTTTCTTTGCAACGAATTCAATAAAATTGATTTTAAATTAATTAATGATGATGAATTTATGCAAGGCCCAATGGCTTTAGCGCGTTTAAATGAAGATTTAACTACGTCTAGCCATGATATTTTAATTAACCCAAAATCGCCTGAACGAAAAGGGCGTTACTACCAGCAATTGGGCACTCCTGCGGATGAATGGGTGGTGCCTGCTGATCATTACTTTATGATGGGTGACAATCGCGATAACAGCCAAGATAGTCGCTTTTGGGGCTTTGTACCAAAAGAAAACTTGGTGGGTAAAGCTGTCTTTATATGGATGAGTTTTGAATTTGATAATGGCCCAGATGACATTTTACCAGGATGGGTTCCAACTGGTGTTCGTTTTGAACGCCTAGGTAATATTCAGTAACAATGAAAAAAAATGTAACAGAGTTATACAAAAGAATTGGCTACACATTTGCTGATCAAGGCCTACTTGAGCAAGCAATGACGCACCGCAGCCATAAAGGTCAACACAACGAGCGACTCGAATTTTTGGGCGACTCGATTTTGAGCTTTGTAATTGCCAATGCCTTGTACGCTAAATTTCCTAAAGCACGTGAAGGCGATTTAAGCCGCATGCGTTCGACTTTAGTTCGCGGCCAGACGTTAGCTGAATTTGGCCTTGAGTTTGAGCTAGGTGATTACCTACGTTTAGGCCCAGGCGAGCTAAAAAGTGGCGGGTTTAGACGCGAGTCGACCCTTGCAGATGCAGTTGAAGCCATAATTGGTGCTGTATTTTTAGATTCAAATATTGATCGCTGCGGCGAGCTTATTTTAGCGTGGTATGAATCACGTTTAGATGCTATTTCACCAGGGCTTAATCAAAAAGATCCTAAGACCCTGCTGCAAGAGTATTTGCAAGCTCGTAAGCTATCATTACCTGGCTATACTGTAGTAGATACTAAAGGTCAGGCACACAATCAAACATTCACGGTTGAATGTATCGTTGATGGAATGGATAGCATTATTTCTGTTGGCAGCTCAAGGCGTAAAGCCGAACAAAAAGCGGCCGAAAAAGCATTGAAGATACTTAAAAATGAATCTTGATACCTTAATACAGCCTCATGAAGGCGAAATAGACACATTTTGTGGCATGGTTGCGATTGTTGGCCGTCCTAATGTGGGTAAATCAACCTTGCTTAATGAAATTATTGAGCAAAAAGTCAGTATTACCTCACGTAAGCCACAAACCACGCGCCATCGTATTATGGGTATTCATACTGAGGGTAAACACCAAGCGGTGTACGTAGATACCCCAGGTCTTCACGTTGAAGAAAAA
The DNA here is from genome assembly GCF_000239875.1 of Pseudoalteromonas sp. BSi20311. Lineage (NCBI taxonomy): Bacteria > Pseudomonadati > Pseudomonadota > Gammaproteobacteria > Alteromonadales > Pseudoalteromonadaceae > Pseudoalteromonas > Pseudoalteromonas sp. BSi20311. The sequence goes on from NZ_BADU01000076.1 coordinate 10,468, forward strand.
CGCGCCATTAACCGTTTAATGAACCGTGCAGCGTCGAGCTCAATTGGCGATGTTGAACTGATTATTTTTGTTGTTGAAGGCACTCATTGGAATGCCGATGACGAGATGGTACTTAACAAAGTGAGCCAAAGTGGCAAGCCGGTATTGTTAGTTATTAACAAAATTGACCAAGTGAAAGATCGCGACCTTGTACTGCCACATATGAAGTGGTTAGGCGATAAGTTTGATTTTATAGGCATTATGCCTGTATCTGCGACTCAGGGTAAAAACATTAACCTGATCAAAGATGAAGTGACTAAACGCTTACCGCCGTGCGAATTTTATTTTCCAGACGACTACGTTACTGACCGCTCAATGCGCTTTATGGCTGCTGAAGTGATCCGTGAAAAGCTTATGCGCTTTATGGGTGAGGAACTACCTTACTCAGTGACTGTGGAAATAGAGCAGTTTAAATGGCAAGAAAACGGTATTTGGCACATCAATGGCCTTATTTTGGTTGAGCGTGAAACGCAAAAGCGCATGGTTATCGGTAACAAAGGCGAAAAGCTAAAAGTGATCGGCCGTGAAGCGCGTAAAGACCTAGAAGAAATGCTTGAAAATAAAGTATTTTTAGAATTATGGGTTAAAGTAAAATCGGGCTGGGCTGACGATGAACGTGCCTTAAGAAGCTTAGGCTACGGTGAAGATTAATAAGTATCGAATAGCCTAATATGGACAGCGACTTTTACAAAGCCTATTTATTACACCGACGTCCCTACAGTGACTCGCAAGTAATGTTAGATATGCTGGTAGAAGGCGTTGGTCAGCTTAGAATGCTCGCTCGAGTTAGTGGTCGCCAGGCCACTAAACATAAAGCCCAATTACAACCATTTCAATCCTTACTCGTCCATTACAATGGCAAATACGATTTAAAATATATTAATAAATTTGAGCTCTACGGCAACCCGTTATTTCTAACCGGTGATAAGCTTTACTGTGGCTTTTATTTAAATGAGCTAACTAATCGCATTGTGCCGATTAATGAGCCCATTGATCAAGTTTTTCAACTTTATAAAACACACCTAGAAAACCTTAATAGCGGTAGTGACATGCAAGCGGTACTGCGTTCTTATGAATTTCAACTGTTAGAGCTGCTAGGATATGGAGTCGATTTTAGTTTTGACGCTGACGGTGAGCCAATTGACGAGGTACAAACGTATAGCTACTTCGCAGAAGTAGGGTTTTCAGTGCAACATGACTCGCGTTCTGGATTCACCGGTTCACAACTTAATGCCATAGCAAATCATGACTTTAGCCAAGCGGATGTGTTATATATGGCAAAGCAATTAAGTCGTTATTTATTAAAGCCATTATTGGGCAATAAGCCATTAAAAAGTCGTGAGTTATTTATTAGCTCTCAATAAACAAATTTCACAGGTACAAACATGAAAGATATTCTTCTAGGCGTGAACGTAGATCATATTGCAACGCTTCGCCAAGCTCGAGGTACTTCTTACCCAGATCCAGCCCATGCAGCCAGTGTTGCAGAACATGCCGGTGCAGATGGCATTACGATTCATTTACGCGAAGACCGCAGACACATTCAAGACCGCGATGTGTATGTGATGGCTAAAACCATTCAAACACGCATGAATCTAGAAACCGCAGTAACCGATGAAATGATTGCGATTGCACTTGAGGTTAAACCTGAATATGTATGCTTAGTACCTGAAAAACGTGAAGAGCTTACTACCGAAGGTGGCTTAGATGTAGCGGGTAATATTGATAAAATAGCCGCAGCGACTAAAACCCTAACGCAAGCCGGTATTAAAGTATCACTGTTTATAGATGCTGATAAAGCGCAGTTAGATGCGGCAAAAACCTGTGGTGCACCTTATGTTGAAATTCATACTGGGGCCTATGCAGATGCAACTAATGATGAAGACACCGCAAAAGAGCTTGAGCACATCCGCCAAGGCGTTAAGTATGCAGCGAGTATTGGCTTAATTGTCAATGCCGGCCATGGTTTGCATTATCACAACGTGAAGCCAATTGCAGCGATGCCAGAGATTTACGAGCTTAATATTGGTCACGCTATTATTGCCCGTGCAGCGATTGATGGTTTAGACAAAGCGGTGCGTGACATGAAACGCTTAATGCTTGAAGCACGCGCTTAGAATCATAAAAAACAACATCAAAGACGAGCTTATTTATTAGTGATATCAATTTTGGCATCAACAAGTAAGTTTTCCAGCTCGTCTTGAAGTTCAAACAGTTCGGGCTCTATATTATCAAGTACGCATTCATTTTTTAGTGATGTTTCGATCGTTTCAGCTAAGGTTTTTAGCTTTGGTACGCCGGTGTAGCAACACGCTCCATGAAACTTATGGATCACGCTGAGTACTTGATGGCAATCATTACTGACGATTGCTTGATTTAATAAGTTTAGGGTTTCAGGCACGCTTAATAACAACATGTTAAGCATTTCATTGGCTAATTCAGGCTTACCGCCTGCACGTTGCAGTGCCAACGTCCAATCAAGCCGAGTGCTATCAAAAGGGGCTGTGCTATGTTCAAATGTGCTTTTTGACTTATCACGGCTTACAGGTAATTGTGGGCTATGATCGCAAATAATTTGATTGAGCATATCTTCGTCAATTGGCTTAGTTAAATAGCCTTCAAAACCATCTTTTAATAATTGTTCTTTTTCACTATTAAGTGCATGCGCAGTTACGGCAATAATAGGTGTATCTTCATTTAAAGATGACTCTTTAATGAGTTTACAGGCTGTAATGCCGTCCATTATCGGCATTTGAATATCCATAAAAATCACATCATATTTATGACTTTTACTTAAGCTGTAAGCTTGTGAACCATTATGGGCAGTATCAATCAATTCCACCTGTTCGTTGAGTAGGGTGTAAATTAATTTTAAATTAGCGTCGTTATCATCTACCACTAATACTTTTAATGGCAGTAGGGTTTGTTCATGCTGATCTATGTTATGTGCCGGGTGATCAAGTCGGTATGGTGCGGCTAATAACTCACATAATTTACGATGGTTGAGCGGTTTACTTAAACAGGCATCTGCACCACTGCCTATAAAGGCTTCACGCATATTGTGCGATACAGTATTGAGCATTAAATATAAATAATCGGTTGATTCCCTAACCGCTTTTACATAGCTTTTTAAGCGCTGCATATCGTCAACCGATGCCATGTGACCAATAAGGCATATATCAAAATTGATCTCTGATTTCTCGATACACTCTAAAAATTCACTTTCGCTATGACATGGGGTGACGCTGATTTTCCACTCTTGTAATAATGAAACAACGGCATGATGGGTATGCTTATGTGGCTCTAGATAAAGAACACGTTTACCAATTAATGACTGGGTAGGCAAATCGTTGATAAATACATGATTTGGTAATCTAAATACGCCATTAAAAGTAAAGCATGTGCCACTACCTGGAGCTGAATTTAAGGTAATACGACCATTCATTGCTTCAACAATATGTTTAGTAATAATAAGCCCTAAGCCAGTGCCACCAAATTTACGGGTGATACTGGAGTCGGCTTGGCCAAAGGCGGTAAATAACGCGTCTTGTTTATCGGCAGGAATACCCACCCCGGTGTCAGCCACCGACACTAAAATGGAAGTACGCTCCTCATCCAACAAACGATGGCTAATATCGACTTTAATCGCGCCTTTTTCAGTAAATTTTATAGCGTTACTTAACAAGTTAATAAGCACTTGTTTAAATCGAGTGGGGTCGCCGGTTAAGTGATCGGGCACCTGAGGGTTTATATAAATAGAGAGCTCAAGTTGTTTATCGTGAGCACTAGGTGCCAGTAATGTCATCACTTCGTTTACGCTATCGCGTAATTGAAATTGAATCGATTCAAGCTCCATAGCACCCGCTTCTAATTTGGAGAAGTCTAATATATCGCTAATAATGGTCAGTAAGCTGTTTGCTGAAAGCTCAATGGTATCAAGGTAATCTTTTTGGTTTTTATTTAGCGGTGTTTTATAAAGCTGGCGAGTAAAGCCAATAACCCCGTTAAGTGGTGTACGCAATTCATGACTCATTTTAGCTAAAAAGTCAGACTTAACGCGGTTAGCATCTTGGGCTTCTTTTTTAGCCATAGTGAGCTGTATATTTTGTGTTTCGTATTGCTCAAGCGTTTCGCGGTAATCACTTGTTGCTTGATCAATATTTTTTTGCATTTCGTCTTTTTGCATCACCATAGAGTGGGAGATGGTATTGAGTCCTTCACGCAATAGTTCAAACTCACCATTCATGGGCTCAGTTAACCCTGTTTGTCTTTTCCCTTCAATTAACCTGTCGGTAGCAAGTACTAACTTATTTAGCGGTGTCATAAACATACGGCTAAGTTTTAGTGCTAAAATAGCTGCTAATACTAAGGCAAGAATAATAATAATACCGCTAACTAATAATGCGCGTTGCTGACCAATAACGGCTTTATCGCGATTAAGTTGGATCACCACGGTACCTAATGTGGTTTGAAACTCAGAAGTATTCCAGTCGCTATTGGGTGTTGTATGGTTAATAATAGGGGTAAAGAAAGTCACTAATTCTTCAGTTTGCTGAACATGTGTGGCTTTAAAACTGGCTATTTGTGTTTGCTCAATTAAGGTATCGAACGAGCGATGATAATTACTGGTTATAATAAGTTGGTTGTTATCATTAAAAATAGCAATTGATTTAATCGCCGGTGAGTGTTTGTTGTGTGTATAACGAATAACACGGTTAAGTAGTTTTTTATTTTTTTCCAGTAAAGGTTGTTCAAGAGCAATCGCTAAAGGCTCAGAAATTGTTGTGCCTTGTTGATATAAAATTTCATCAAGCTCAATGTAACGATTTATTGTAAAATAACCACCTAGTAATAGCCCAATTATCACTGTGGGGATCAGGGTGAGTGTTAAAACAGAATCGCGCAAGCCTAGTTTGGTCATAATCTGAGCATTATTATCATTTTTATTAAATGTGAGTATATACATACTCATAGCTATTCTCAAAGTAGAGACGTAATTCATCAACCTTTAAGGTAATGCCTCATGGCACAAATATTCAAAGCAAAGAAAAAACCACTACAACAGCAATCGCTAGAACTCGATATTACAGCAATGGATCACCATGGCCGTGGTATTGCTAAGTACAATAATAAAGTGTGTTTTGTTAGTGGAGCATTACCTGGTGAGCGAGTAAAAGCCAAGTTAGTTGATGATAAAGCACGTTACAGCCAAGCTGATACGCTTAAAATAATTAAAGCTAGTGAATATCGTACAGCGCCTATTTGTGAACACTACAGCCAATGCGGTGGTTGCCAGCTACAGCATTTAGATACCACACAACAGGTAATTGAAAAGCAAGCTGCGGTGAATCAATTATTTGCCAAGTTTGCAAAATTAACCGATTTAAACTGGCAAGCCCCGCTGCAAAGCCAAGCAACTCATTATCGACGCAGTGCTCGGGTTGCTGTTATGTTCGACAAGGCCGCAAAAAAAATGCGGGTAGGCTATAGGGCACGTGGCTCTAAAAGCATTGTTAGTATTAATCAGTGCCCAGTATTAAGTGACGTATTTGCCGATGTATTTAATGTATTTGATAAAGTCATTAATCAACACAAGACGCTGCACAGTATTAGTCATTTACAGTTATGTGCCGCTGATGAACAATATTTTATTGTTATTCGTCATACCAAAGCGATTTCGCCCACAGATAAAGCGTTTGTTGAGCAAAGTGTAACAGCTCATAATTGGCAATTAGTGTGGCAAAGTGACAGTGACACCATTGATCATTCACATTTAGCTATGCCATTTTATAAGCTTGAACAGCTAAATATAACGTTTGAGTTTGGGCTCAGTAACTTTATCCAGGTTAACGCGAGTGTAAATCAAGCGATGTTAATTCAAGCTGTAAAGTGGTTAGCACTTCAAGGCGATGAAAATGTTCTGGATTTATTTTGTGGTATTGGTAACTTCTCTTTAGTGCTAGCCAAACAGGCTAAAACAGTAACGGGAATTGAAGGCGTGGCTTCGGCGGTTGCATTAGCAACGCAAAATGCGCACACTAACTCTATTACTAATACTCAGTTTCATTGCTTTGATTTAACCACTAGCATTAAAAAAGCGCCATGGTTTAATAAAGAATTAGATGTTTTAGTGCTCGACCCCTCACGCACTGGTGCTATGGCAGTTTTAGAACAGCTTCCATTAACGCAGTTTAAAGCGATTTTATATGTCTCTTGCGACCCTGTTACTTTAGCCCGTGACAGCGCTATTATTTCGCAAGCCGGCTTTGAGTTGAATAAAATAGGGCTAATGAATATGTTTCCTCACACGGGGCATATCGAAACTATGGCGTTATTTCAACGGAGGTAAAGCGCATTATGGTAGCGACACGTCAATCTCATCAACATGATAAAGCGGGTGATTTTTTTTCACGCGTAGAATCTCTTGGTTTGTCACAAGAAAAAATCAGCTTACTCAACAAGGCGCAGCAGCTTTGCCAAGCTTGTGATAACAGCGAGCGACAAAATACCGCCATAGAAATGGTGGAGATTTTAGTTGAGCTAAATTTAGATGCTGACTCTTTAGCCACCGCCTACTTAACGCCTTATTATTTAAATGATGTAGTGAGCATTGATGCGGTAGAAGAGCATTTAGGTAACCATGTTGCAGTGCTGCTTACAGGTGTGTCACAAATGGCGACCATTAGCACCTTAGCTCACCAAGGTAACGGTACAGTTCAGGTTGATAATATTCGCCGGATGCTGCTTGCCATGGTGGAAGATGTGCGCGCTGTGGTAATTAAATTAGCCGAGCAGGTTTGCCATTTACGCAACGTAAAAGACGCCGCAGAAGAAGAGCGAGTGATTGCCGCTAAAGAAACCGCTGATATATTTGCACCGCTTGCGAATCGTCTTGGTATTGGCCAATTAAAGTGGGAGCTAGAGGATTTAGCTTTTCGGTATTTGCATCCAGATATTTATAAAAACATTGCTAAGCAGCTCGATGATAAGCGCCTTGCCCGTGAAGCGTATATGGCTGATATGGTTGAGCAAGTAAAACAACGCCTCCATGAAGCGGGCATTAAAGCTGAGGTGTACGGCAGGCCAAAACATATCTACAGCATTTATAAAAAAATGGCGAAAAAGAACTACGAGTTTGATCAGCTGTTTGACATACGCGCCATGCGAATTGTGGTTGAACGATTACAAGATTGCTACGGCGCCCTAGGCATAGTGCATACTAATTGGCGTCATTTAAATAAAGAGTTTGACGATTATGTTGCAACCCCAAAACAAAATGGCTATCAGTCTATTCATACAGTTGTGTTTGGCCCTGAGGGTAAAACCGTTGAAATTCAAATACGAACGCACGACATGCATCAAGATGCAGAGCTGGGTGTCGCCGCGCATTGGATGTACAAAGAAGGGGCATTACCTGGTCGTGGTTCAGGCTATGAGCAAAAAATTAGCTGGTTGCGTAAGTTACTGCAATGGCAAGAAGAAGTGGTTGATGGCAGTGATTTAGCACAAGAGCTTAAAAACCAAGTGGTTGAAGACCGCGTCTATGTGTTTACCCCTCGAGGCGATATTTTTGACTTACCACTAGGAGCAACGCCTCTTGATTTTGCTTACTACATTCACTCCAATGTAGGGCATCGATGTATTGGCGCAAAAATATTTGGTAAAATAGTGCCATTTACTCATCAGTTAAGCACTGGTGACCAAGTTGAAATACTAACCCAAAAGCAGCCAAACCCAAGCCGTGATTGGTTGAATCCGTCGCTGGGTTATATTAAATCGTCTCGCGCTAGAGCCAAAATCCACCATTGGTTTAAACAGCTCGACCGCGATAAAAATTTAAGTGCGGGTAAAGAGATTCTTGATAATGAGTTACAAAAATTAGAGCTAACTTACAAAGATTTAGACCCCGCTATAAAGCGGTTTAATTTTAGAGAACTTGATGACTTAATGGTCGCCATTGGCGCAGGCGATATTCGCCTTAACCAAATGCTTAACTTTATTACCGACAGAACAGAGCATGAGCCGGTAATTCGTTTCAAATCGCCTAGTAAAGTGACCGGTGATAAAAACGGTATTGTGGTTGATGGGGTCGGCAGTTTAATGAGCCATGTTGCTCGTTGTTGTCGCCCAGTACCTGGTGATGAAATCATTGGTTATATTACTCAAGGGCGCGGTATTGCGGTGCACCGAGAGGATTGTGACTCGTTTAGTAATTTAAAAAGCAAGCACCCAGAACGCGTTATTTCAGTAAGTTGGTCAGATGATATTAGTAGCTCTTATGCGTTAACTATTCGTATTGAAGCCAGTGATCGTTCTGGGCTAATTCGTGACATCAGTTCAGCACTTGCCAATGAAAAAGTTAATGTGCTCAATATGAACGTAAACACGGTTGATAGCACACAAACAGCTATTTTTGTGATGCAAATTGAGGTACATGACTTACAGGGCACAAACAAAGTGCTGTCTAAGCTACATCAGATCGAAGGGGTACACAGTGCAAAACGAGGGCAGTAATCAGGCTAACAATGAGGCTTTAAGCCAACTGCTGGAAATAATGCAAACACTAAGAAACCCTGAGGGCGGATGCCCTTGGGATCTCAAGCAAACGTTTGCGTCAATCGTACCTCATACCCTTGAAGAGGCTTATGAAGTGGCTGATTGTATTGAGCGCGGCGATTTAAGTGAACTCAAAGGTGAGCTAGGTGATCTGTTATTTCAAATCGTGTTTTATGCGCAACTAGCGCAAGAGCAGCAATTATTTGATTTTAACGATGTAGTGGCTCAATTAAATGAGAAACTGGTACGTCGTCATCCGCATGTATTTACAGCGCAAGACACACCCACAACTGATGCCGAATTAGCCGCGCAATGGCAAGCAATAAAAGCACAAGAGCGTGCTACTAAACCCCAAGATGAAAGCTCAGCACTATGGCAAGATATACCAAACAGTTTACCTAGCTTAACAAAAGCTAAAAAAATTCAACAACGTGTAGCCGCTTTAGGTTTTGATTGGCCTACTTATCATGGAGCTATAGATAAAGTGAGTGAAGAGGTTGAGGAAGTCAAAGAAGCCTTAGCTCATAACCCTTACTCAGCGCATACAGCAGAAGAGCTAGGTGATTTGTTGTTTGCTACCGTGAATGTAGCACGTCATGTTAAACGTGATCCGGAGCAATTACTTCGTAGTGCCAACGATAAGTTTTCTGCACGATTTGAAAAGGTGCAAAATTACTTAATTGCCCAGGGTAAATGTATTGAGTCTGCGTCTTTAGAAGAAATGGATGCGGCATGGGATGCAATAAAAAAATTAAATAAATAGGGACATAAAAAATGTCTGTTTTTTGTGCACAGATTTGCTATTTATAGCTGGATTGCTTAGCTATGTTTTGGTACAATTTCGCCCCGTCTTGTTTATATTCCAAAATCACTTGTTTGGGTATTATATTCCTTTTAATTCCTGATATTCTAGGGTTCGCATGAGTACAAAATTTATCTTCGTTACTGGCGGAGTTGTTTCTTCGTTGGGTAAAGGTATTGCAGCAGCATCATTGGCCGCTATTTTAGAAGCCCGTGGCTTAGATGTTACCATTCTAAAGCTGGATCCTTACATCAACGTTGACCCAGGCACAATGAGCCCAATTCAACACGGTGAAGTATACGTTACCGAAGACGGCGCAGAAACGGACCTTGATTTAGGTCACTACGAACGTTTTATTCGCACCAAAATGACCAGCCGTAATAACTTTACGCAGGGGCGCGTATATGAAGATGTACTACGTCGTGAAAGACGTGGTGAATATCTTGGCGCAACTATTCAGGTTATTCCTCATATTACCAATGACATTAAGCAACGTGTTTATGATGGCGCAGAAGGCCATGATATAGCAATCGTTGAAATTGGTGGTACGGTAGGCGATATTGAATCACAACCATTTATCGAAGCAATTCGTCAAATGGGTACAGAAATTGGTCGTGAACGCGCACTTTTTATTCACTTAACCTTAGTGCCATTCTTAGGCCCTGCCGGTGAAGTGAAAACAAAACCAACTCAGCACTCAGTTAAAGAGTTACGCTCGGTAGGTATTCAACCAGATATTCTTATTTGTCGCTCAGACCGTAAGCTGCCAAATAACGAGCGTGCAAAAATTGCATTGTTCACAAACGTTGAAGAAAAAGCAGTTATTTCACTGCCTGATGTAGACAGTATTTATAAAATCCCTGCGTTATTAAAATCGCAAGAGTTAGATAACTTTGTATGTCGTCGTTTTCATTTAGACGCGCCTGAAGCCGATTTAGCTGAGTGGGAACAAGTATTGTATCAAGAGTCTAACCCAACGGGTGAAGTGACAATTGGTATGGTAGGTAAATACATTGAATTACCAGATGCATACAAATCAGTAAACGAAGCATTAAAGCATGCGGGACTGAAGAATCGTTTAACTATTAATATCCAATACGTTGATTCACAAGACTTAGAAACCAAAGGAACGGATGTTCTTTCTCGCTTAGATGCTATTTTAGTGCCAGGTGGTTTTGGTGGTCGTGGTGTTGAAGGTAAGATTTTAGCGGCTAAATATGCTCGTGAAAACAAAGTGCCTTACTTAGGTATTTGTTTAGGTATGCAGGTTGCACTTATTGAATACGCACGAAATGTTGCCGGTTTAGTTGATGCAAACTCAACTGAATTTAACGCAAACTCAGACTCGCCAGTGGTTGGTTTAATCACTGAGTGGTTAGATGCTGAAGGTAATGTTGAATTACGTGACGAAAAATCTGATTTAGGTGGCACTATGCGTTTAGGCGCACAAAAATGTCATTTAACACCAGGCTCTAAAGTACATGACGTGTATGGTAGCGACGAAATTGTTGAACGCCATCGTCACCGTTATGAAGTTAACAACAACTTTGTAGCACAGCTTGAGCAAGCAGGTTTAAGCTTTACTGGTTTATCTGAAGATAAAAAACTAGTAGAGATTATTGAGAATAAAGATCACCCTTGGTTTATTGCAGCGCAATTCCACCCGGAATTCACTTCAACACCACGTGATGGTCACCCGCTATTTGAAGGGTTTGTAGCTGCGGCTCATACCTATCAAAAAGCGTCTTCGTAATATAAAAAGGCTGTGCATGATGCGCGGCCTTTTTTGTTTCTAAGGCTAGCCAAACTCAGGTTAGCCGCACTCACCATTTTGGGAATATAGAGGAATCAAGATGTCAGAAATCGTAAAAGTAATCGGTCGTGAAATTATGGACTCGCGTGGTAACCCAACTGTTGAAGCTGAGGTATATTTAGCTGATGGTTCATGGGGCCGTGCTGCTGCACCTTCAGGTGCATCTACAGGAACTCGCGAAGCATTAGAATTACGTGATGGTGATAAAGCGCGTTACTTAGGTAAAGGCGTATTAAAAGCGGTTGGCTTCATTAATAATGAAATTGCAGAAGCGCTAAAAGGTCAAAACGCACTTGCTCAAAGTGATGTAGACCAAGTAATGCTTGATTTAGATGGTACTGAAAACAAAGAAAAACTAGGTGCTAATGCTATTTTAGCGGTTTCACTTGCTAACGCAAAAGCGGCTGCACAATCTAAAAAAGTAGAGCTTTACGAGCACATTGCTGACTTAAATGGCACGCCAGGTGTTTACTCTATGCCACTACCAATGATGAACATCATCAACGGCGGTGAGCACGCTGATAACTCAGTAGATATTCAAGAATTTATGGTTCAGCCAGTAGGTGCTACTAACTTCCGTGAAGCATTGCGTATGGGTGCTGAAGTATTTCATAGCCTAGCTAAGGTACTTAAAGCAGATGGTCATTCAACAGCTGTAGGTGACGAAGGTGGTTTTGCACCAAACCTTGCATCAAACGAAGCTGCACTTGCAGCTATTAAAGTGGCTGTTGCAAATGCCGGTTATGAGCTTGGTAAAGATATTACCCTTGCACTTGATTGTGCGGCCTCTGAGTTTTATAACAAAGAAGCAAATATCTATGACCTTAAAGGTGAAGGTAAGCAATTTACATCTGAAGAGTTTAACCACTTCTTAAAAGATTTAACTGAGCAATACCCAATTGTATCAATTGAAGATGGTTTAGATGAGTCTGATTGGGATGGCTTTGCACACCAAACCAAACTAATGGGCGATAAAGTTCAATTAGTGGGTGATGATTTATTCGTAACCAATACTAAGATTTTAAAACGCGGTATTGATAACGGTATTGCCAATTCAATCTTAATTAAATTTAACCAAATTGGTTCATTAACAGAGACGTTAGCTGCAATCAAAATGGCAAAAGATGCAGGTTTTACAGTGGTTATTTCTCACCGCTCTGGTGAAACTGAAGATGCAACTATTGCTGATTTAGCAGTAGGTACTGCTGCAGGTCAAATTAAAACGGGTTCATTAAGCCGTTCAGATCGTGTTGCTAAGTACAACCAATTGCTACGTATTGAAGAGCAATTAGGCGCTAAAGCACCGTACAATGGTTTAAAAGAAGTTAAAGGTCAGTAATTCTCTAATCAGAATCTGATATTTAAGATTATAAAAATCCTCGCTTAGGCGGGGATTTTTTGTAAAAAATAGCAAAAAAGAGACAAAGGAACGGGCTACGAGCATCGAGCTACGGGCGTTAAGCAAGCAGTGCGAATGTCTAAGTTAAACAAGCCAAACGTTAATTACTTTTCATCAATTAAAGCTGAAATTGCTGCTTTAAAATTTCACCGGTAAAACTGGTTTTTAAATAAAAGCCACGCGGCAGGGTTTTAATTATTTTCCCGTTTGGACCTATAGCATCGGTAACAATATGGCTATTCGCTGCTTTTGGCCGTATTTGCATTACATCCCCTAAATGTCCTGATATTTCATCTACCCGGCCAAGGGCTATAAGCTCCATTTGCTCTTCCCAGTCACGCTGTAATTGTGCATCTTGTGCCGCACTAGGTTGCCATAAAAAGCCACTGCCTATGGTTCTATCAAACGGGGCAATATCGCGCTCACTTAAAATAGGTAGCCATAAAACATGATTCAACTTTTTACGTACGCTACTTGTGTGCCAGGTCATACCGGTTACATTCATTAGTGGGGTAACCGACACAAACGTGGTTTCTAATGGTTTGCCTTTATATGAAATGGGCAATGTTTTGAGCTCTATACCTAAATCTTCAAAGTCGGGGAGCGGTTTTGAACCGGCCGTTGCGCCTAATACATATTCAATCAGTTGACCCGTCCAGCCTTTTTCACGTAACAAATCATCAGGTGTTTTAAAATGATACTGCTGTGCTAACTGGCCAAGTGTAAGCCCTGCAATATTATTGACACGTTGCATTAGTTGATTAATTGAATGAGGTTTTAAAGGTTGCATACTGTTAAATTAGTTGAATAAATACCAGTGTCATGATAGCAAATTAGCTTGGTAGTGGATATCTTTAGCGGTTGGTTGATTTTTGTACGCGGTGTGGTTGGTGCAATTTTATGCACTGCTTTAAAACTATAGTTTTAGATAAGCAGCTGAAATATATTGTTTTTTTTGTTTTTAGTGTTCAGTTTTAATTAAGGTCTATAATTGTTGTAAGGATAAATACAGATGTATAAACATGTTTATCCACAGATTCTGTGGAGAACATCACTTTTTTGATCTTGTATTGTGGATTTGTTTGCTAAATGAGCGTGTTTTATGAAAGTTATGCACAAGCTGTGAGTAACCAGCACAAACAGTGTGGTTTTTATGTATTAATTCATGCCAGAGTTGTTTGTTATTAATATGCAACTGATTTCGCCATTAATTTACCTTGCGCGAAGGCGTTCACGAGGCTTGCGCGTAATAGTATTTGCCGTATTGCAACTAATGTGGAACAATCATAAAAAATCGACTTACAAATGAGGCACTAAGGTGATTGATGCCGAAGGTTTTCGTGCCAATGTCGGAATTGTGATTTGCAATAATCAGGGGCAAGTGTTTTGGGCCAGACGTTATGGTCAACATTCTTGGCAATTTCCCCAAGGTGGTGTTGATGATGGTGAAACACCAGAACAAACTATGTACCGTGAATTACACGAAGAAGTAGGTTTGCGACCAGAAGATGTAGAAATAGTTGCAAGCTCAAAACATTGGTTACGCTATAAATTACCCAAACGATTAATCCGCCGCGATTCAAGTCCGGTGTGTATTGGGCAAAAACAAAAATGGTTTTTACTAAAACTGCGCTGTAAAGATGAAGATGTTAACTTACTGAAAACCCATCATCCTGAATTTGATGATTGGCGATGGGTAAGTTATTGGTATCCGGTTAGACAGGTTGTGTCGTTTAAACGGGACGTTTATCGACGTGTTATGAAGGAGTTTGCTCCCTTTGCTATGCCCTTTAATAAGCGAGAGCAACAAAAAGATCACTGGCGAAATAAAAGGTAGTTTTACATAAAAAGGAGCAGTGTATGCTGGCAACACTCAGAGCGATAGCTGAGTCTGTTTCGCAACAAGCGAATTTAGACGGTGCGTTAGTGTGCTTTGTGAAAATGGTAAAAGATGCCATGAATACCCAGTGCTGCTCCATTTATTTTGCCGATTATAGCCAAGACAACTTTGTACTGATGGCCACTGAAGGTTTAAACCCTGATGCTGTGGGCAAATTTCGGATAGGCTTTACCGAAGGACTTGTAGGGCTTGTTGCTCAACGTGAAGAAGCAATTAACATTGCTTTTGCAAAATCGCACCCTCGTTTCAAACTCTCCCCAGAAGTTAACGAAGAAGGCTATAACGCTTTTTTATCTGTGCCTGTTGTTCATCAAAAAAAAGTTTTAGGTGTTATTGTTGTCCAACAAAAAATGGCGCGGGTATTTTCTCAAGATGAAGAGTCGTTTTTAATAACGCTTTCTGCGCAGTTAGCTTCGCAATTAGCCCATGCCGAAATAAAAGAAGTTTTGCGCCAAGATGAGTCTTCCCATCAAACGTCTGTATTAAAAGGCGTCTCTAGTGCACCAGGGATCAGCATAGGTAAAGCATTTGTTGTTATTCCTAAACTTAACTTTAAGTCTATAGAGCTTACTAAAAATAGCGATGTTAATGAACAGCGGCGTTTATTCACCCAAGCGGTTGCTGCAACCCGTAAAGAGTTTAGTACCTTATCGATGACATTAAGCGACAGCATACCGCAAGAAGCGCTGGCTGTATTTGATGTTTATCAGCAATTATTAGATGCCAAAAGTTTAGGTCATAATGTAGAAGCGCAATTACAAGAGGGGTGGTGTGCAAAAAGTGCATTAAAAATTGTGATTGAACGATTAGTTGCGCAGTTTAACGAAATGCAAGACCCTTACATTAAAGAGCGTGCAGTTGATGTTAAAGACATTGGCTTACGGGTGCTGCATCATTTAGTGAATACCGAGCACGCAATAAAAGACTACCCTGAAAACACCATTTTAATAGCGCATACATTAACCCCTGCGATGTTAGCAGAGGTGCCCAATGAGCGTTTGGTTGGGGTTGTGAGCATTAATGGTTCAGCTAATAGCCACGCCTCTATTTTAACCCGTGCAATGGGTGTGCCTGCGATTTGGGGTATTGAAGATTTACCGCTATTGCAGTTTGATAGCAAAGAAATGATTTTAGATGCCTTTTCTGGGCGTTTATATATTTCGCCTTCGCAAATGCTTATTGATGAGTATACCGAGTTACAATACCAAGATAACTTGCTTAACAATCGATTTTTAGAAGAACAAGCACTGCCAGCAATCACATTAGACGGTGAGCATATTAGTTTATTACTTAATGCAGGACTTGAGCTTAATACCCAACAAAATAGTGCCCATATTTGTGATGGTGTTGGCCTTTACAGAACCGAAGCGTGGTTTATGCAAAAGGGGCAGTTTCCTTCGCAACAAGAACAGGAGAAGTGGTACCGCGAAGTACTTAGCAGCTATTATCCTAATCCGGTGGTTATGCGTACCTTAGATATTGGTGGCGACAAAGTTTTAGATTATTTTAATATCACCGAAGAAAACCCATTTTTAGGATGGCGTGGTATTAGAATTAGCTTAGACCACCCCGAGCTTTTTTTAGATCAACTCAAAGCGATGTTAAAAGCCAATATTGGCTTAGGTAATTTAAAAATAATGTTACCGATGATCAGTGGCACTGATGAAGTTGAAGAGTCACTGGCACTGTTTAATCAAGCTTATTATAAATTAAGCGAAGCATTTCCAGAGCAACTAATAGAAAAGCCAGATATTGGCATTATGCTTGAGGTACCTTCGAGTGTATTTATGCTACCAGAGTGGTCTAGAAAAGTTGATTTTTGCTCAGTCGGTAGTAACGACTTAACTCAATACTTATTAGCCGTAGACAGGGCAAATGCACGTGTAGCCGATTTGTTTAATCCTTATCACCCCGCGGTATTGCGCGTACTAAATAATATTGCCAATGAGTGTGAGCATTACGAACTACCTTTTAGTTTATGTGGGGAGCTTGGCGGCGACCCCGAAGGCGCAATATTACTGATTGCTATGGGTTATAGGCGTTTAAGCATGAACTTATCGTCGTTAAATAAAGTGAAATGGGTGCTTAGGCGCTTAAATGTTAGTGACATGGAACAATTACTGAGCGAGTGTTTAGCACAGCCCAATGCTAAACAAGTGTTGCGTTTAACCCGTAATTTTATGATTGAGCATCAGCTAGGTAATTTATTTTATACACCTAAATGATAGAGCTGTTATTGTTTATATAATCAATTAAAATATACATATTCTTAAATGTATTAGAGATAACTATGTATGAACTAGGACTTCTAGTTACAAGTTGTGCGTTATTAGGTTGCATTGTTGGTTTTTTAGCAGGACTTCTAGGCATAGGCGGTGGTTTAATCATTGTGCCGGTGCTAACGAGCTTGTTACTGGGTTTTAATGTGGCCGCTGCCGATCATGTATTAGTTATCGCTATTGCGACATCTTTAGCCTCTATTTTATTTACCTCGACTTCTTCAGCGTTAGCTCATCATAAAAATGATAATGTGCCTTGGAAAATTGCCCCTTGGGTAATGTCGGGTGTGGCCATTGGCGCCTTGATTAGCGGCTTTGCTGCCAGCTTTATACCTGAGAAAATGTTACGAACCGTGTTTGCGGTGAGTGTGGTTTTTATTGCTATGAGAATGGTGCTTTCTGCCCGTAATAAAGTGAGCGTAGGTCACCCGATGCCTGCAGGCCCCGTGCTAGGAAGTATTAGTGCGATAATGGGGGCACTATCTGGGTTGATTGGGATTGGCGGTGGCGCATTACTTGTGCCTATGCTGCACTATTTTTCGGTTGATATTAAAAAGGCAATTGGTTGCGCTGCTGCATGTGGTATTGTAATTGCCTTTTTTGGCTCTATTGGTTATGTCAGCGCCGGTTGGCGAGTAACTGACTTAGCGCATGGTTTTATGGGATTTGTTTATTTACCTGCATTGTTTGGGATTGTTGTTACCTCATGGTTTATAGCGCCAATAGGCGCCAAAGCAACGCATTACTTACCTGTGAATACAATTAAGAAAGTTTTCGCGATGTTACTTGTTATCATCGCTATTAAAATGGTTTTTAGCTAAAGGTTTATTTTTATGGCACTGGAATTTCCTCAAATTGATCCAATAATATTTTCTGTTGGACCACTTAGCGTTCGTTGGTATGGGTTAATGTACTTAATTGGTTTTGCGTTTGCGATGTGGTTTGCTAATCGTCAAGCGATAAAACCAGGTTCGGGTTGGACTAAAGACGAAGTCAGTGATTTACTCTTTTATGGCATGCTGGGCGTTATATTAGGTGGGCGTATTGGTTATGTTCTGTTTTATCAATTTAGCTATTTCATTGAAAACCCCTTATATTTATTTAGAATCGATCAAGGTGGCATGTCGTTTCATGGCGGTACACTTGGGGTGATCACTGCTGTTGCTATTTTTGCTTGGACACGTAAAAAATCCTTATTACAAGTTGGCGATTTTGTAGCACCTTTAGTGCCTGTTGGTTTACTTGCCGGGCGTATTGGTAACTTTATTAATGGCGAATTATGGGGCCGTACTACCGATGTACCATGGGCTATGGTATTCCCAACCGGAGGCCCGCTTGCTCGTCACCCATCACAACTTTATGAAGCTTTCTTTGAAGGCTTTGTATTGTTTGTCATATTATTATGGTTTATTAAACGGCCACGCCCTGCAGGAAGTGTATCGGGTGTATTTTTATTAGGCTATGGCGTATTTAGATTTTGTATTGAGTATTTTCGCCAACCCGATGCGCAATTGGGGTTATTTGCCGACTTTATTTCAATGGGGCAAATTCTATCGTTACCTATGATAATTGGCGGGTTAGGCTTACTTATTTGGGCGTATAAACAACCACAATCGCAAACAGCGGCAAAAGTTTAAAAGAAGAAGTTAGATGAAACAATATTTAGAATTATGTCAGCGCATTGTTGACCAAGGACAGTGGGTTGAAAATAAACGCACTGGCACGCGTTGTTTAACGGTTATAAACGCTGATTTAGAATACGATGTGGCTAATAATCAGTTTCCTATGATCACGACTCGAAAGAGCTATTACAAAGCGGCGATTGCCGAATTGTTAGGTTATTTAAGAGGGTACGACAGTGCTGAACAGTTTCGTAATATAGGTTGTAAAACCTGGGATGCCAACGCCAATGAAAATAATGCGTGGCTCAATAATCCTAACCGCAAAGGTGAGGATGATATGGGGCGCGTTTATGGCGTTCAAGGACGTGGTTGGCAACGCCCTGATGGTTCAACACTGGATCAACTGGCAAAGGTCATTAATAATTTAAAAAATGGCATAGATGATCGCGGCGAAATTATTACATTTTACAACCCGGGTGAATTTGAACTTGGTTGCCTGCGTCCATGTATGCATACGCATACCTTTTCGTTATTGGGCGATACTCTTTATTTAACGTCTTACCAACGCAGCTGTGATGTTCCACTAGGGCTTAATTTCAATCAAATTCAATGCTTTGTATTACTTGCGTTAGTTGCCCAAATTACCGGCCATAAAGCGGGTAAGGCATATCATAAAATTACCAATGCTCATATTTATGAGAACCAGCTTGATTTAATGCGAGATGTGCAATTAAAGCGCGAGCCATTTGCTTCTCCCCAATTAAAAATAAACCCAGAGATTAAGTCGCTCGAAGACATTGAAACATGGGTAACACGTGATGACTTTGAGGTGGTTGGCTATCAATGCCATGAAGCGATTCAGTACCCATTTTCAGTTTAAAAAATAAGGAGAGCATAATGAAAGCAGTGATCCCTGTAGCGGGCCTTGGAACGCGTATGTTACCGGCAACTAAAGCAATTCCAAAAGAAATGCTGCCAGTTGTAGACCGTCCACTCATTCAATACGTTGTTAGCGAAGCCGTTGCCGCTGGCATTAAAGAGATAGTGTTAGTAACACATTCGAGCAAAAACTCAATCGAAAACCATTTTGATACTAGCTTTGAATTAGAGGCAACGTTAGAGAAACGTGTAAAGCGGCAATTACTTGCCGAAATACAGTCTATTTGCCCTAAAGACGTGACAATTATTCATGTGCGTCAAGGTGAGGCAAAAGGGTTAGGGCATGCTATTAACTGTGCAGCCCCTATCGTAGGTAATGAACCTTTTGTGGTTATTTTACCCGACGTTATTATCGATGAAGTAGAAAGTGATTTAACGAAAGATAACTTAGCAGAGATGATCTCTCGTTTTGAGCAAAGTAAACACAGCCAAATTATGGTTGAACCAGTTCCTAAAGATGATGTAGATAAATTTGGTGTTGTTGATTTAGGTGATGTTGAGTTAAACCAAGGTGAAAGCTCACCCATTAAGAGCATGGTAGAAAAACCACCCGTTGACGAGGCACCTTCAAACCTTGCTGTGGTTGGTCGTTATGTGTTGAGCAAAAATATTTGGCCATTATTAGCTAAGACACCTCAAGGTGCAGGGGATGAGATACAACTAACAGATGCAATTGCGATGCTAATGGAAGACGAAAAAGTAGACGCTTATGCTATTAAAGGGCGAAGCCATGACTGTGGCAGCAAAGTTGGTTATTTGAAGGCGACGATAGAATTTGCTTTGCGCCGTGATGAATTTGCTGATGAGCTTAAAACCTTCATTAAAACATTAATCTAAATAAACTTATCATTATTTAAAGCGCCAATATGGCGCTTTTTTTGATTGTAAAATCACTTTTACATAATTTTAACTATAACTATTTTTACAGTTATACAGACAGACCTGGGTTTGTGTTGTAATCTTTATGTTAACCCAAGTTGTTTTGTAGTTAACGTGCTTTATTAAGTCAATCGCAAATTGGCTCAATTTAGTGGTCTAAACTGTTGAAAGAGAAACAATCAATGTGTGAATACAGCATAAAGTATCACCGATATCTAGTTATAGCTTTACTTATGTTAATAGGGAGTGGCTGTACAATATCGCCTGATAAAACATCGTTAAATGAACAAGTTAAAGACTCGCCCGAATATGTAACCATTACCGCACTTGAGCTTGCACAGTTAAAGGATGCCGCTTTGCAATGGCAACAGGCGCGCTCTGGTATTGAGCGGCTATTAAAGCTAGAACGCGAGCTTACATATTTAGTTGATAATTTAGATATTATTAATAGTAAAGCAATAGCGCAATCAAATCAGGCTGTTAGCAATCGCTATGCACGCTCATCAATTAAGGCTAATACATCGCCAAACCTCAGGTATGGTAATAACTACGCAAGCACGTCAGATAAAGTTGAGCGCCCAAGGCAAAGATATAGCAATCGCTACGCAAAACCAACTAATAGGGACGCTCTACAAAATCAGCGATACAACAGTCGCTATGCAAGTGTGCCTAGAAAAATGATTACAGCCCCTTCAAAAAGCTACAGTAACCGCTCTGTTCGTTCGTCAGTAAAAGCTATTAATCCAAGGATGAATAAAAAGGTCGCTTCTAAAATATCGAAGGCAACAAAAGTGGCAATGGTTGATACTAATAAAAAGGTATTTGCTTTGCAGGTAGCGTCGCTTGATTCAGAAGAGAGTGTTGCTAAGCAGTGGAAGCAAATTAATAAAAAAGCCGCGCCTCTATTCAGAGATAAAATTACTACTAACGTGGAAAAAGCCAAGGTCAATAATAAAACCTATTACCGATTAAAGTTAGGTGAATACTATAACTTTAAGAGCGCCGAGGATGATTGTGAAGTGTTTAAATTTTATAAAGTTGATTGCTTTGTTAGTAATTACACTGATAAACCAATCAGATTATAAAATTGTAATTTAAATTTTTAATTAGCCTCCTCTAATATTAATATATATCAGAAGAGGCTAATGAAATTATACCTACACATAAGAGTGTCTGCTTTAGTATGCAACATAAAAACCCCTACAAAAACTTTTCATTGTTGTTAGCCTGTGTACTTACCTTCACTTTAACAGCCTGCACTAGCACAGAAAATATTGATAAGTCTTCGCAGATAGCATTTAAACAACAGCGATTAAACCTCTCAAGCGAGGAGTTAATGCAGTTAAAAGTGTCTTCACTACAGTGGAAAGCTGCTAAAGTTGGGGTTGACCGTTTGTTAGTAATTGAACAAGATTTAAAGTTATTGATACACCGATTAAAAGTTGCTGCAAAGCAGAATCCAAACCAAAGTAAAGTCAATAAGCTTCAACCAACCTCAAAAGCTGGTGAGATAACTTCAAGTTCAGCTTTAGAAAAATCAAAGTAATTATTAGTTTAAACCCATCCAAGAAATAATCGTATGACATGCTTTTTTGAATATTGTAACGTTTATAGGTAAAAATGATTTAGCCAAAGTTTAAATCAAATAAAGGCCAGTGCATCTTCGTTATTTCAGGGCGAATTTGTGGCGAATGTAGAAACTATTAACGTGAGTGGCATGACTTACTACCGTTTAAAGCTTGGGGCTTATCAAAATCAAGCGAATGCCGCTGCCGATTGCGATAAACTTAAACAGCGCCAAATCAACTGCATTGTGAGCCATTACACCCAACAGCCATTAAAATAAATATGCATCTGGGGTATTAGGCATAATAATTGCTTTGTAACTATTATGTTTTTAGAGGATGGCAACCATGCGCCTTTTGTTACCCTTACTATTATTAAATTTAGCGGGCTGTAGCTTAACACCCCAGCCAAAGCCGAGTATAAGCACTGATGCGCCTAAAGCAGTCATGGCACCTTATACGCTCGACCAGTACGTAAATAGCTTGAGTGCCCAGCTTAGCCATATCAAAGAGCCTTTTAAAAGCACCGCATCAATTGCGGTCAGTAGCTTTTATTTAGCAGATGCCCTAGATTCTCACGTTGCTCAAGGGCAGGGGGCAGGGCTTAGCCAGCAGATTCAGGAAAGCTTAATAACCCAATTCACCCAATTAGGTTATAACACGGTTGAATATCGGCTTGAAAACCAACTTAACTTATCAGCGAGTGCAGACTCAGTACTTAGCCGCAATACTGGCAACTTAAAGCAGCGTCAGATTATTGACTTTGTCATCACCGGTACTTTAACCCGTCAAGAGCATGCTTATATTGTTAACGCGCGCATGGTAAATATGCAAACTAATCAAGTTGTATCTGCCGGCAGTACTGAAATTCCCATCAATGTGATGTGGAGCAATGAAAAAATACAGCAGCGCGGTGACTATATTTACCGCAGTGAATATTAATTAGGAGCACACATGAAACGCCTACTATTAACTTTATGTTTGCCACTAGGCTTTGGTTGTTCACAAATGACAAACCATAGTGACACACAAATTACCGACGATGCGCCTTTGTTTTTTGAGCATCGCCCTGTAGCCGCACCTACACAAAGTGACTCGCTGTATCAAAATAAAACAGCAGTGATGAATAAAAACAAACAAGTTAACACGCCAACACGTAAAAATATTAATCACTATGTGCGTGGCATCATGCAAGACATGGCTGAAAATTTACAGTACGTAAATACTAAAACGCCATTAGCGGTATCAAGCTTTGTATTTTTAGATCGTGACTACAACAATGCTGACTTAGTGGGTAACCAAATAGCAGAGAGCTTTATGCATGAGCTGCATAATTTTGGTGTGCCGGTCATTGATTTTAAAACCACCGATTATATGCGTGTAACCCCTGGTGGCGATTTTGTTTTTAGCCGCGATTATTTAGAGCTAAACCAAGAACAAAACTTTAGTTACGTGTTAGCGGGTACGCTAGTAAACCACCAAGGCGGTATATTAGTAAATGCACGAATTGTTGGCTTAGCGAGTAAAGCGGTTGTAGGCTCTGCACAGGGCTTTATTCCGCAATCGGTCATTGATGCGTTAAATAGCAGCAACAGTGCTGATGGCATCATGCTAAAACAAGCGAGTAAGTGAGGTTTACCATGGTTAACTTAGCTAAACGCTCAGCTTTAATTAGCATAAGTGCGTTATCAATATTTATTTCAGGTTGTAATTTAATGGGTGGGGCACCTAAAGCTGAGTCTGAGCAAACGGTCGTTAGTGATCTTGATTTTAATCAGATCATGGCGCAAATGCAGCGCAATGACGAGCAAGAACAATATGCTGATACAACGCAATTTAACCCAAACAAGCACCATAAAAGTTTAGTTAACTACGTAGAGCAAATGGCACTGGATTTAACCGACACCATGCAAGTAGCCCCGCAAGATGCAGCGATTGCGGTTACTTCGTTCGTTGATTTAGACGCAAGTTTAAATACAGCAAGCCAGTTAGGTAATCAGTTATCAGAAACCTTTATACATCAGCTGCAAAAATTTGGTTATAGCGCGGTTGATTTTAAAACAGCCAATTTAATTACCGTAAACAATCAAGGTGACTTTACATTCACGCGAGACACTCGAAAACTTGCAGGTACGAATATAGCCAGCCATGTTTTATCGGGCACTTTAATTTACCGTGCCTATGGGGTTGTTATTAATGCTCGCGTGATAAATATTGAAAATAAGCGCCTTGCCGCCAGCAGCCGAACATTTATACCGCTTTACGTACTAAATAAAGAAGATATATATTTATCAAGTAATTAACTTAATTTGATGCTTGATATAAAAAACCAGATGCCGTTATAATTTCCAAACACTTAGTACTTAGCACCCAACGTGGCCTCTTAGTTAAATGGATATAACGGCCCCCTCCTAAGGGGTAGTTGCAGGTTCGATTCCTGCAGGGGCTACCAATAAAATCAATGAGTTATCTCTTTTCTTTGTTTCTATATGAAATCTATGTAGTATATTTGTAGCAATGCCAGCTTTGTGCCATTTGCGGATAAAAAGTGAATTTGAAAGCCTGTTGGGTGGCGCCTTCGGCTTAACCAACCTACATTTTGACGTAGGTCGGATAAGTGGCGGAGCTACGCCATCCGACAAAAATGATGAATTTATCAGGAACAATCCAACTTACCACGTTAGCGATATAAATAACTGCTTTACACTGTAAGTTAAACCACTCTATACCGACTATCGGCTGAGTGCCAACAGTTGACATTGGTAACGCCCACAATCATGGGCTAAAATAAGCGAGGCTGGAGCAAGTCCTGACTTATTCGCTTGTTATCTTTCAGTTGCTTGATAAGCAATTAGTATTTTTTCTATATCCTCTACAGCTTTATATTGCTTGTTGAGAACTTCATCTAAAGCGTTTCCCATACCAATTCTAGATAGGTTTTCTATCTCGATAGTGCCATCACTTAACGCAACTCTAATTGATTCTGCTTCAGATTTATATTCTGAAACTAGAATAGCTAGAGCAGACAACTTTGCATTTGTTTTTTCAAACGCTAATTGTTTTTCTGATAGTTTACGAGTTCGTACTATTGCCATAAAAGAAATACATACTGCAATTAAAGCAATTGAAGTGCTTATTATTTCATAGTGACTCACAAACTCTCCTTGAAACATAACAGTTTTATCGAGGACACTTTCGCTAATTTTACGCGAAAAAGTCCTTAATACATGGGCTTCTATTATTAGCAAATAGTGTAACTCATTGCCAGCTATAAATATTATGCTTACCGTAGCTTATTTTAACCTGTAGAAAAGAGAAAAATTCCCTCTTAATCTTACTAAGTTAATGACAACTCCTCTTAATATTACTAAGTTAATTACAACTCCTCTGAATGACTACATCTCGCTCAACGAAGCCCTCCATTAAATTCTGCATAATAAAAAAAGCGAGCTATCAGTTAGCCCGCTTTATAAAATAATTTGCCGAACCCCGAACCCCGAACCCCGAACCCCGAACCCCGAACCCCGTGGCTATAACTCAGCCATCGCTAGTGATCGTAGCAATAAGCTCGCTCAGTACTTGCTCTGCTTTGCCTGTTTCTACTTGGCAAGTACCAGCATTTAAATGGCCGCCGCCGCCGTATTTAAGGCATAACTCGCCAACATTAGTATTTGAGCTGCGGTTGGTGATTGATTTACCAATGGCGTACACCACATTTTGCTTTTTAAGCCCCCACATTTTATGAATTGAGATATTACACTCGGGGAACATGGCATAAATAACAAAGCGATTAGTGGCGAATATGATCTCTTCTTCGGTTAAATTAAGGACCACTAAGTTGTCGTGTACTGATGAGCAGCGGTCTATTTGCTCTTTAGCCTGTGCGTTGTGCTCGTGATATAAAGCAACGCGCTCGGCAACATCTTCCATTTCTAGTATTTGTTCTATGCTGTGATCTTTACAGGCGTCAATTAACTTCATCATTAACTGGTAATTAGAAATTTTGAATTCACGAAAACGGCCAAGTCCTGTGCGCGCATCCATAATAAAGTTCATCAGTACCCAGTCTGTTGGGTTTAAAATTTCGTCTTTTGAAAATTGTGCAGAATCCCCTTTATCGACCGCTTCCATCATGTCAGTTGAAATATTAGGGAATTTCTCTGCACCGCCATAATAGTCGTATACAACGCGTGCTGCAGAGGGCGCATCTGGGTCAATAATGTGGTTTTTAATATCGCTTTCGTTACGAACGGTTTCACTCAAGTGGTGATCAAATGCAATATGACAACCGGCAACATAGGGGAGGTTAGTGGTAATGTCGTTGCTGGTAATGGCTATTTTACCGTCTTGCATGTCTTTTGGATGCACAAATAAAATATCGTCGATTAAATCTAAATCTTTAAGTAATACGGCACACACTAGGCCGTCAAAATCGCTTCGAGTGACAAGTCTATATTTATTATTGCTCATTTTCGGTCCATTTTTGTTTGTTTATTAATCTGAGTGTAGCAGTTTAAACTCCATTTTATATACCAGTTTTTAACATAAAAAAAGCCAAAACAATGGTTTTGGCTTTGAGTAGCAAGTGTGTATTAGTGATGTGTTATGCGCCTGGGCCACATTCCATACAATGGTTAATAATGTCTGGGCCAAATTTTAATTTAGCGTTTAAATCACGTATTGCAGTGCGTAGGCCTTCTTCAATAACAGGGTGATAAAAAGGCATATCAAGCATTTGTGGTACAGTCATTTTGTTTTGTACAGCCCATGCTAATAAATGAGCAATGTGCTCTGCTTGAGGGCCAATAAATTCAGCACCTAAAAATAAGCCGGTGCCGTGCTCGGCATACACACGCATGTGGCCTTTGTTTTTTAGCATAACGCGGCTACGGCCTTGGTTTTCAAAGCTGACTTCGCCTATTTCAAAGCACTCACAGCTGCCTAATCGTTGGCTAATATCTTTAAAGCTTTCACCAACCATGGCTATTTGTGGGTCGCTAAACACAGCGGCAATTTTAGCGCGGCGTAAACCCGCACGTACATGAGGGTAGCGGCCTGCGTTTTGCCCTGCGATTGTTCCTTGATCGGATGCTTCGTGAAGCAGTGGGATCATGTTACTCGCATCGCCAGCAATAAATATGTGAGAGTCGCCACATTGCATAGTGTGGGCATCAGCGAGTGGTACGCCACGTTCATCAAGCTCTATGCCGGTGTTTTCTAACCCTAGTTTATCGGTGTTTGGTACTCGCCCAGTTGCAGCCAGTACATAGTCAAACTGCTCAGTATGTTTAACACCTTGCTTGTCGGTGTAGGTGAGCTCGGCTTTATTACCTACTTGTTTCATATCTGAAACGTTTGAGTCGGTATCAACATAAAATTCTTCTGCAAATACGGTGTTAGCATAATCTTTAACTACTGGGTCGGTCAATGGGCCTATGGCACCACCTACACCAAAGAGTTTTACCTTTACCCCTAATCGGTGCAACGCTTGGCCAATTTCAAGGCCTATAACGCCAGGGCCAAATACGGCTACTGATTCTGGTAAATCATCCCAGTCGAATACATCGTCATTAATAATCAGTCGGTCGCCAAAATTATTAAATACGCCAGGGTAAGACGGGCGTGAACCTGTTGCTACTACAAAGCGTTTTGCAGTAATAATGGTGTGCTCATCTATTTGCACGCGGTTGGCGTCTAAAAACTGTGCGTAGCCACGAATTTTATCTTCGCTAGGTATTTCATCTACGGCTTCTACTACGAATCCTGCAAAGCGATCGCGCTCACTTTTTACTCGTGCCATAACCGCTTTACCGTCAATAACCGGTTTTGAGCTGTGAACCCCAAAGGCAGGTGCCATTTCTATTGAGTGCGCGGCTTCTGCTGCGGCAATCAATAATTTACTTGGCATGCAACCAACACGTGCGCAGGTTGTACCGTATGGGCCTGATTCAATCATAAGTACGTTTTGAGTAAATTGTTTAGCATTACGGTAGGCACTTAAACCAGCGGTACCTGCACCTATAACAACAACGTCGGTTTGCAATTCTTTCATAGTGTTTTTCCTTTAATAAACAGGGGCGTTGCAGCCCCTGTTTTATTTACTTAATTAAGCAAAGTATTTTTCTAAATCGTCTGAGCCACCAATGTGCTTACCGCCAATAAATACTTGTGGTACGGTTTCACGGCCCGATACCGCTTTAAGGCTGGTAAGTGATGCGCCAGCACCCATTACGATTTCTTCAAAAGCAAAGCCTTTAGCTGTAAGTAGCTCTTTTGCTTTTTTACAGAAAGGACAGCCAGGCTTAGTAAATAGAGTAACCGCTTCTGGTTTTACTTGAGTTGGGTTGATGTAATCAAGCATAGTGTCAGCGTCAGATACTTCAAACGGGTCGCCTGGTAAATCTGGCTCGATGAACATTTTCTCTACTACGCCATCTTTAACCAGCATAGAGTATCTCCAGCTGCGCTTACCAAAACCTAAATCGTTTTTATCAACTAGCATACCCATGCCATCAGTAAATTCGCCGTTACCATCTGGTAGTAAGGTAATGTTTTGCGCTTCTTGATGCTCAGCCCATGCGTTCATTACAAAGGTATCGTTTACTGATACACAAACAATGTCGTCAACGCCATTTTGTTTAAGTACACCAGCTAACTCGTTGTAGCGTGGTAGGTGAGTTGATGAACACGTTGGTGTAAATGCGCCAGGTAGTGAAAACACAACGACCGTTTTGCCTTTGAAAATGTCGTCTGATGTTACTGATTTCCACTCGTCGTTTTGACGCGTTGCAAATGTAACGTTAGGGATTGTTTGACCTTCAATATTGTTTAACATGTTTTTAGTTCCTCTTGATTTGTTGATAGCCATTATGGCGAACAATTAAATATAGTTCCAATCGTTTGTTTGTATTAAACTGATAGGTATAAGCTATCAGGTTGAGTGTGAATATGAACTTAAAAGATTTAGAATATGTAAAAGCCGTTGCGCATTTTAAACATTTTCGCAAAGCGGCCGATGCCTGCTTTGTAAGCCAGCCCACCTTGAGTGGACAAATTAAAAAGCTAGAACAAGGATTAGGGGTTATCTTATTTGACCGTTCAACTAAGCACGTTACCTTAACAACCCAAGGTGAACGTTTGTTGACACAAATCAACCTTATATTAGAGCAAACTCAAATATTAAAAGAACTGGCTGCTACTTCTAACCAACCGTTACAGGGCAAACTAAGTATTGGCATTATTCCTACTATTGCTCCGTATTTATTACTTACGCTGCTTACATCAATGAAAGCGGCATTTCCTCAAAGCCAGTTTTCGTTTACTGAAATGCAAACTGCTACCATTTTAGCTGCGCTGGACAGTGGCGAGGTGGATTTTGCAATTTTAGCGGATGTGCCTGAGCTAAAAAATTACCATACAATTAATGTATATAAAGAAGACTTTTTAGTTGCGGTATCTGCTGATAACGCTTTAGCTGTAAATAAAAAGGTAGCACTGCAAGATCTTCAAGGTAGTAACCTATTAATGTTAAGTGATGGCCATTGCTTTAAAGATCAAGCCCAGCAGTTTTGTTTTTCGGCAGGAGTGGATGTTTCTAGCCAGTATCAAGGTAATAGCTTAGAAACCTTATTAGCGCTGGTGGCGATGGACGATGGGGTTACGTTTGTGCCAAAACTTGCTGCAATCCTTCGAGAGGGAATTCATTATTTGCCTATTTTCCCTAATCAGCAACGTAATATTGTATTGGCCTGTCGAAAGCACTACCCGCATTTATCTGGAGTTGAGCAGTTAGCAGATTGGTTAAGCGCTCACGATAATTTAAAAGTTAAGCTAGGCCAAGTACTTTAGGGCGTTGCAACTTCCACAATATCGTTAATTTGTACGCCCGGTAAAGGCTGATCATTAATACTGACGGCAATGGCGCTATGCTGATATAGCTGCTCTACACGAATACGGTTCAAAGTGGTTATAGTATGCGGCATGGTGTTGCCTTGCGCGTCTGTTAAATAATTATGATGAGCAATACTCAGCTGTTGGCCTTTTTCTAGGCCATGTGCTTTACCTAAATTAATTACCACTTTGCTGTTTTCCATGTGCAGTATTTTACCCTGTGTGGGTAAACACGCCATGGCAGCTTGCAAATCGTAGCTTAAGGTTTGGTTTATTTCATTTATGCTTTGGCCAAAAGGTGATTGCCAAAAGCGATTGCTATTTACATCAATAATGGCTGTTTTTTCAAATGGCCAAATGGCTTGGCTTTGATAGCTTTGTTGCCACAAGGGCTCATAAGTAGTGCCATTAAATAAACTAAACTCTATTTGATAGTGACGCTGATAGCTTTCATCTTGCCAAAATGCATAGTCGCTATTGAGTTTATCGCTGGTGGATAAACTGGTAATTTGGCTTAACAACACGTATTGCGCGTTACTGCGCGATGAAATTTCCTCTAACTGACTGTTTGAATAGTCATGCTGTTGATTAAAGTAGGTATCAACCTTTATAGCTTTGTTGAAATAGGCAACGGGTATTGCACTCATTTTTGATTTTTGCAACGAGGTATAAATGTTTTTACTGACTGCTTTGTTAATGTCAAATATTTGACCCATTCTCGCTTGTTCACGATTTGTTAATTGGCTTTGCGTGACAGCTATAAACTTATTAAAGTTACTTTGTGGACATTGCTCTGTTTGCGCAAAGATATCTAAGCGTAAGGTAATTGCAAACTCATCACTGCTGCGGTTTTCACTGACAAGCTCTATTTTTTGAATTTCGCCTTGGCTACTTATTTTTAGCTGATCTTGGGTTAAAACACCATCAACAAGCGTTTGCACCGAGCTCACCCGTGCCCCAGAGAATACAAGGGCTTGGGTAATTGCATCTTTTATTGCAGCGGCCTTTGCACCGGGAATGTCGCTATTTTGAATAACCGCATGGCCTGTAGACTCATACCACTGAGCGTGGGTAAAAGGTGAAAACGTTAATACCGCAGTGGTGCTTAATCCTGCTAATACTGCTTTTAAAAACGACTTCATACTCTTACTCCAATTAAACGTTAGCGTTAATGAGTCTCAGCAAGTAATGTACCACTATTATTTGTTGTTACAGAATATAGGTATCACTGGCATTAAACGTGCATAACTGAGTTTAATTAGTTTTTAAAGGCCCTGTATGATGCGAGTAATGCCATTAATGATCACATTAGGCTGCTTAACGTTAAGCGGTTGTAGCAATATATTTGATAAGCACGTTGAATATAAATATGTTGAGCCAAATAATTACCCTGTATTAAAAGCAATAGGGTACGCGCCCATTAGTTTGCAGTCGGGAAGTAATGACACTCAAAAACAACTTATGGCGATTAAGGCTTCAAAGCTCGAGGCTTATCGTGAACTAACAGAGCAAGTATACGGGCAAAAAATTACCGCAGGTACAACGGTTGCAGGCTCTGTTGCCCAAGATGATTATTTACAAAGCAAAGTACAAGGTATTATTAAAGGCGCACAAATTATAAAAACATATGCCGTTAATGATATGTATATAACCGAGCTTGAGCTTAATATGAAACGCGTGCACGACTTGTATATAGGTGAGATAAAACCACGGGAAGTGAAAAAAGTGACTTATTACTAATTGGTAAGCTATTACCCATAAAAAA
>NZ_BADU01000075.1:0-70430 GCF_000239875.1 Pseudoalteromonas sp. BSi20311
TAATAAGTAGCTTTTTTTACTTTTATCTTCTTTATTGCTTTGGCATCAGGTTAGATATCTTCAGATTTAAAGTTATCTACCGCAATAGCCTGCATTCGCAATCTGTTAGCATGATGCATAGCCTCAGCATCTAGCTTAGTGAGTAATTCATGCTCAAGAGCGTAATCAACAGCTTGTTCAATATCAAAAGTAGCAGGTACCTTACCTTTTCGTTGCCACTGTTTTAACTGTTTAAATTGATTTTGCATGTCGTGCATCGCTAAAAAAGCATTTTCCATCACCCCAGTGCCGGCGCTCTCATCGATGTAACACAAATGAGTAAGCCTATTTCTAAACACGCCAGGTTGCGTCATGTGCTCACAAATACGTTGTGAAGTTGCATCACTTGGTTTGTGATAATGATTGCCTAACGGAAACACAATGCGTTTGAGGGCAAAGTTAACCACCGGGTTAGAGAAATTTTTAAAGAAGCCATCAAATGCTTGGCCTATTTCATACAACGATGTCTCTATTGCATACTTAACGAAAGGTAAATCAGCCTGTTGACGCCCTTCATCTTCAAAACGCTTTAATACAGTAGAAGCAATATATAAATGACTTAATACATCGCCTAAACGCGCTGATATCATCTCTTTGCGTTTAAGTTCACCGCCTAACATGAGCATTGCAACATCAGTTGTAAGCGCAAGTCCTCGGCTCATTCTCCCTAATTGTTTATAGTAAGCTGCGGTTTCTCCACATACAGGCGCTTTGGCAAAATGGCTGCGAGTTAAGCCATGCACTAAAGCCATACTTGCATTGCTGATGGCAAATACAATGTGGTTCATCAGTAGGCCATCAAATTGCTCAAGTGCGGCGTCATCATCTTCCATTGCTGCCGCTTCCATTTCTTTTAATACAAACGGATGGCAACGAGTTGCGCCTTGGCCAAATATCATTAAATTACGGGTAAGAATATTAGCGCCCTCAACCGTAATCGAAACTGGAATACCCATATAGCCATGTGCTAAATAGTTATTAGGCCCAACCTGAATCCCTTTACCTGCATGAATGTCCATTGCATCATTCATTACCGTTCGACCCATTTCGGTCATATGGTATTTTGCAATAGCAGTCACTACCGATGGACTTAGTTTTAAATCAATGGCGCCAGCTGTCATTAACCGGCACGATTCCAGCGCATAAGTTAAGCCACCAATACGTGCTAACCCTTCTTGAACCCCTTCAAATTGACCAATTGACACACCAAATTGTTGACGAACAACTGAATAAGCCGAAGTCATTTTAGCCGCTAAATGCCCTGTTGCAGTACTTAATGCCGGTAACGAAATACCACGCCCAGCACTTAAACACTCAACCAACATGCGCCAACCGCGCCCAGCCCCTTGCTGACCACCGATAATCCAATCAAGCGGAATAAATACGTCTTCACCGTAAGTTGTACCATTCATAAACGCCATATTGAGTGGATAATGACGCTCGCCGGTTTTAACACCCGGATGATCGGTTGGTATTAGTGCACACGTAATACCCAGTTCTTTTTCATCGCCTAACAAGCCGTCTGGGTCATACATTTTAAATGCAAGGCCAAGTACTGTCGCCACAGGCGCAAGGGTAATGTAACGTTTTGACCAATTTAAACGCAGCCCTAAAACTTCCTTACCGTCATGCTCGCCTTTGCATACCACGCCTGAATCGGAAATACTGCCGGCATCTGAACCGGCCTCTGGACCGGTTAATGCAAAACAAGGCACATCGTCGCCCTTTGCCAGGCTCGGTAACCAGCGGTTTTGTTGCTCAGTTGTTCCGTAATGAAGTAATAACTCACCCGGCCCTAAGCTATTAGGCACCATTACCGTCACTGCAGCGGTTAAGCTTTTAGTGGCGATTTTTGACACTATGGTAGAGTTAGCAATGGCTGAAAATTCTAATCCTCCAAATTTTTCTGGGATGATCATTGCAAAAAAACCTTCGGTTTTTAAAAAATCCCAGACTTCTTTGGGTAAGTCTTTATCTTTTTGTACTATTTTATAGTCATCAAGCATAGCTAATAACGCTTCGACCTGATTTTCAATAAACGTAGTTTCTTTCTCACTTAACTGTGGGCGCGGGTAATTATGTAACTTTTGCCAGTCAGGATCACCACTAAATAGCTCCCCATCCCACCACACATCACCTGCCTCCATTGCTTCTCGCTCAGTTTGCGATAATGGCGGCAATACTTTTTTAAACATCTTAAAAGTGGGTCGGGTAATTAAATTAAGGCGGATATCTTTAATCGCAAACACCACGATCACCACAACCAGTAATATAATAAATACTGACATAAGCACATTCCTTTACAGTTATAAAAACACTGATTTAATTATGACCGATCTTAATTTAAATACAATGGCTAGCCAGTCGAGTGCAACTAAATGATGAGCCTAGCCAATTGCAATTTAAAATATAACGATAAGTAGGATTACACATTTATTACACACAGCAAAAAGCCCACAAATGTGGGCTTTTCACTACTTAACTGGTTTAATTTATGCGATTAAACGCTTAATTAAAACTGAAAACGCATGTTAGCAAAGTAAGCATCGTAATCTGAGTCATCTGCGTTGTTGCCGTAACCCACTTTTAAACCAATATTTTTATTGATGAAGTGTTGAGCACCAAAGGTGTAGTTGTCTTCTTTATCATAAGATGCAAACACAGAAGTCGCTTTTGAAAAGTAGTAGTTTGTTTCTACGTTCCACTGGTCATCTGCTTCATCAAGGCTCATAAATGTACCTTCTACAGTTAGGTAGTTACCTTGCTGTAAATCAATGAAATATTTAGCAGCTACTGAACGAGAGTCAAAATCATCATCTGATTCAACAGTGATACCTACGTAATCTGTATCGTTAAGCATGTGGTTGTATGCTAAAGAAAATAATGTAACGTTATCGCCGTCTTTTTTATCAACAAATCTTACTTTTGCAAGTAAGTCAGGGTTGAAAAAGTAACCAGCTGAAAGTGTATAGAACTCGTTATTAGAGTTGTAATCAGCATTTTGGTAAGACGCACCAACCATAAAATCTTCAACGAAGTATTCACCGCCAATAGCAGTTACATCGCCAAAGTCGTCATCTGCGTAGCCGCCAAATACGTTGCTTTGCTTATTGATGTATTCAAATTGGTCGTATGGACCTAGTGTGCTTTTAGGAGAGAAGTAGTAAGTTGAGTCCACACTAATAGTATCGTTGTTATCAGTATCTGCATAACCTAAGTTACTGATTGATTGATAGCTATCTGCAGCGTGTGCAGCACTTGATAATAAAATACCTGAAATAATAATCGCTAATTTTTTCATAATGAAACATCCCTATGTACATTGTTTTTGTACTTTAACTGCATTGCTAAAGTGGGGGTATGCTAACGCTGCGAAACTGAACGAAAACTGAACCAAGCAATTGTATTTGTTAGGGAAATTGTAAGAAAATGTTGGAGAATTTTATGTTAAAGTAATCGCAACAAACTGTAAACAATTACTTTAATTTTGCACCGCTTTTTGGTTGTTTCTATAATGAGTACTGGCTGATTATCCTATAAACATCATTTATGTTATCGCCTGCTTTAAAGTCTTTGCTGATAGGATTTGGATCAGATCCAACCCAAATTTTCAGTTCTGCATCTAAATCAAAGTGCCCCGCACTTTCTTTACTGAACTTAGTTATCTTAGAGTAAGCAATACTGATCATTTCCATTTTAGAACCAGTCACACCTTGTTTATCTAATAAAATTAGTCGCTTATTAGTAAAGATAAACATATCACGAACTACTTTATACGCCTTTTCAACTCGCTCACCTTCAATAAGCGTATTAGCCAATACTTTTTCTAAATCGGCGTCATCCACTTCACTGGCGTTACCCATTAAACCACTAAATAATCCCATTATAGTTTCTCCTGTTTAAATATTTGATTTTCTAGAGTATGACCATTTACTAACTGCCTATACTGCCAATTCTGTTGGCGGCAAAATTGCAACAGCGCGATGTCAAGTGAATCGCTAGTTGGTTGATACTCAATCACATACTCTTTATGTTGACTCATATAAACACGACTCACACCCTCAATTGCTTGCAGTTGTTGCTCCACATTTTGATACGCTTCACTTAGCATTAAGGTATAAAAGTGCTTATCAGTATTCGCCGCTTTAGTTTGATGCTCGCTGAATATGCCTTTATCTAAATGTAGTACTTGGGAGCAAAGTCGTTCTAGTTCAGTTAAATCATGAGAGCTTAAAATAAACGTCGCTTGAGACGACAGTTCAGACACCAGCTCTCTGACCTCTCTGGCATGAATCGGATCAAGCCCTGCGGTGGCTTCATCTAACATTACAATTTGCGGTGAACCAATTAATGCTTGTGCTATGGTTACACGCTTGCGCATACCGTGAGATAAGTCCCCTGCGCGGTTTTTTGCAACCTCGCTAAGACCCACTAAATCTAATACTCGAAGTGCCTCTATTTGGCTTTGCTTGGTGCCCATACCTTGTAGCTTGGCATAAAAGCTAAGTTGTTTATCTATATTAAAACGCGGATCTAGCTGTGCATCTTGTGGTAACGCACTCACTTTATTAAATAAAGCCGCGCTACCTGGTTTATGGCCGAGTATTTCAAGCTCACCCATGCTAGGTGCGATATAGCCACACAACAAACTAAATAAAGTGGTTTTCCCTGCGCCATTAGGGCCAACTAATGCAACTGGCGCGCCTTTTTGAATCTCAAAATTCACATTATTAAGAGCCAGTTTTGAGCCGTATGATTTACTTAAATTACGCCCTGTTATTAATGATTTCATAATGAGCTCCTTGCAAAAATACGTTGGGCAACTGCAAGTAACACCGCTGTTTGCCCAAGTGGAATAGCTAATGCGCTCAATAACGGTAAGTTTTGTCCAGCTAATAACTCTATTTGCACACCAGGGAATAAATAATCAAGCACACTTAATGCGGGTATTTGCCACTCCAGTAATCCAACAATAATGCCGCCGGCTGTGAAATATAAAATAGCTAATACAATAGATAAGCGAGATGAGCTCGCAAAAGTATTAATTAAGCTCATTAAGGCTACAAACGGCGTAAAAGTAACAATGAGTATTAAAAATATTGAAACAGCACGACCAAGGCCACCAGCAAGTAAGCTCGGCTCGCGAAACCCGAGCACCGCCAATGTCGCTATAAGCGTGATGCCAACTAAACAGGTTAGTACCGCTAACTGCCCTAAAAATCGACCAAAGAGTATTTCAAAGCGAGTTGAGCGTAATGATAAAAACCTTAGCGTACCGCGCTCTCTGTCACCGACGGTTTGATCACTACAAATAAATAAGCTAAAAACAGGAAAACTATACAAAGCAATAAGCCAATACATAGCAAATTCGGCTTCAGGCCAATCAAGTAACTTACTTAATCCAATAGAGCCGGAAATATCACGGGCTATTTGTTCAAAGTCTGGCGAGCTGATTATACCTACAGCTTGGCCTATGGGGTAACGTAAAATAACAAGCCACACTAGCGCAAAAGCCGCCAGTGCAATAAGCCCTCGTTTAGTTAAAAACATACGTACCAGCTCAAAACCCGCGATTTGGGTTAAGCGCCCTACGTTAACTGGTGATGGTGTTGCCATTGACTATCCTTAATGACGTTGTTCATAATTTAAAATAAGCGTTATTTAACAACACTAAGTGTAAACACGTTGAATTGCTAGCAAAAAAAAGCCTACTCAGAGGTAGGCTTTGTAACAAATAATGTAATTTAAACAATTAGTAATTATAAATGTTGCTCATAAATAGCTAATGCTTGCTGTAAGTCGGCAATTAAATCTTCAACATCTTCCAAACCAATGTGCAAACGAATAACAGGTCCATGCTCCCATCCTGTTTGCGAGCGCAGCCCTTTCATTGATAGGTTTGCCGTTACTAAGCTCTCGAAGCCCCCCCACGAAAAGCCCATTTTGAAATGTTGTAAGCTATCTAAAAAAGCATCTATGGCGTGTTGATTACCCGCTTTCATTACAAACGAAAATAAACCATTACTGCCGTCAAAATCGCGTTTGAAAAACTCATGGCCTGGGCATGTTGTAAACGCAGGATGGCGAATATGATCCACCAACGCATGTTGCTCAAGCCATTTTGCTACTTCTAGCGCGGCTTTTTCATGCTGATTTAATCGCACTGCCATGGTACGCAAGCCTCGTAGTGCTAAATACGCATCATCTGCACTGGTGCATTGCCCGAGTAAATAAGAGTGTTCACGAAGTGTTGGCCAATACTTTTTATTAGCTACAGCAACCCCCATCATCACATCGGAGTGGCCAACAATATATTTGGTGGCGGCTTGAATACTAATATCAACACCATGTTCAAGCGGGCGATAATGCAAGCCATTGCCATAGGTGTTATCAAGCACTGTCATTACATTATGATCGTTTGCCACTTTTACCATGGCGGGAACGTTTTGAACTTCCATGGTAATTGAACCCGGAGACTCTAAAAACAACATTTTGGTATTGTCTTGAATGTACTCTTTTATGTCTGCGCCAATCATTGGCGGATAATAGGTCGTACTAATACCCAACCCAGCTAATATCTTGTCGCAAAAATCACGGGTTGGCTCGTAAACAGTGTCCACTATTAAAATATGATCACCGGACTTTAAAAATGATAACAGCGTTTGGCTTATCGCTGCCGCGCCACATGGGTATAACGCACAGCCCTCACCGCCTTCGAGTTCGGTAATTGCCTCTTGCAGAGCAAAATGAGTGGTCGTCCCTCTTCGGCCATAAAACAAGGTTTTGTCGCCACGTGTTTTAGCCGCTTCTTTAAGCTCACTCACAGAATCAAACACAATCGTTGAAGCGCGCTGTACCACTGGATTTACTACCCCATGGGTGTACGCTTTTTTGCGCCCTGATGAGACTAACTGAGTATTTTTATTTTTGCTCGACATGATTCATCCTTCTATCTGAGTACGCCAATATTCAATTAAATAACGCGAAATTGAATCAGCTCTAGGTAGCTTTAAATGCTCCCCTTGATGGTGCCAATCTTTAAATTGCGCAAGTTCTTCGCGAGAAAACCACTTTGCATCTTCAAGTTCATCTTGCTCTGTGCTTATTTCATCACTGCTTGCTGTGGCAATAAAACCTAGCATAATTGACGAAGGAAACGGCCAAGGTTGCGAAGCAATATATTCAGCTTTTTCCACAGTAATACCCGCCTCTTCTTTTACTTCTCGGATCACGGTTTGTTCAAGGGTTTCACCAGGGTCAACAAAGCCTGCAAGCGATGAATACAATCCTTTTGGCCAAGTTGCTTGGCGACCCAATAAGCAGCGTTCAACCCCATCAGAAAATGTTTTAGTTACTACCATAATAACCGCAGGATCAGTACGCGGAAAAGTTTGGTGCAAACAGGCTGCGTTATCACATAAACGTGAATGCCCTCCTTCAACTAAGTGATTTTTAGTACCACAGCGGCCACAAAAACTATGAGTGGCATGCCAGTAACATAACCCACGAGCAAGCGCTGCATTTGAGCCATCTTCAAGTGCTACTTGAGTACCATATTGACGAATATCTGCAAACTGGGCATCACCAATAATAGTTACTAATAACGACTCTTCGAGTGCAGTTACATCTAGTGCAAATACGGCATTACCTTGCTCATTTGAGCCTAAAAGAATAGCCTGCGTTACATCTAAATGCGCCACCTGTTGGTGAGCTAAGTACACCACCTCAGGGCTACTGTTAGCAAATAAGGTATGATTGCCTTTAACTAAAAGCCATAAACTGTCTGCTGTTTTTTTTGCGTCAACCCAAGCAAGGTCTTTGCGCGCATTTGAGCCTCTGTCTAACGGCATATTACTGTAGTTAAGCATGTAATTCCTTGATACTAATTGAATCTTAAAATTACCATACTCATCCACTAAACCCAATTTATTAGCGCCATAAAAAAAGCCTAAATTAGGCTTAATTAATCTATGTACCCACTGTATTAGAAACTCTCATGTTTAAGGCACACATCCTGCTCAAAAATCAACCAAAGAATGCAGTGTTACTATTTTTTAAAGTAGTAACTGTTTGTCTATTAAATGAAACTGCTCGGCACTTTGCTTTAGCACCTCTGCGGTTAATTTATCGGCACCGTATACATCACACGGAACATTATATTGATTTTTTAAATGCCCCAGTAATAACGCAAAGTCACCATCACCAGAGAGTAAAATAACTTTATCAAGGTTTTTCCCCTGCTCTAGCATATCTATGGTTATACCTACATCCCAGTCACCTTTGGCACTGCCATCACGGCGTTGAATAAACGGCTTAAGCTTTACCTCAAAGCCAATAGCGCGCAAAATATTTTGAAACTGATTTTGCTTTTCATCACCTCGGTATATTGCATAAGCAAACGCACACTCAATGTCGTATTGTTGCTCCATCATTCGCCAAAAGGCATTGTAATCAAAGTTTTTACCGTAGCTTTCACGACAGGTGTAATAAATATTTTGTACATCGACAAAAATACCTACACGAGGTTTACTGCTTGGTTGTGAGGTCATTCTTATGTCCTAATGAGTAATACTTGCAATTGCGTGTTAAGTAACCTAAATTAGTTACCAAACCCAATGTAACCAAATAAGGTTACATTTAACAATGTAACCTAAATTAGTTACATATAAATAATCTATCTGGATTTTTATGATTGGTGTGATCAGCGGCGATATTATTAAATCGCAAAAAATACCTAAACAACAATACGATGCCATGCTTTACCAGCTAGAGCAAAGTTTACGTGCAAATTGCAATAAAACAACATCTTGGGATATTTACCGTGGGGATGCATTTCAACTGCAACTCGATAAAAGTGAACAGTTAGTTACCACCGCTATTCTCATTTATCTACAGTTAAAATCTGCCGGCTATGAATTGCGCCAAAGTATGGCATTGGGCCACATAGATAACCCAGGTACGAGTACAAAAACCGCTACAGGCTCAGCGTTTACTCTCTCTGGGCAGGGATTAGATAAAATGACAAACCAGCGTTTTACATTTGCTATTGCAGATCAATCGGTTGATGAGAGCTTCAAGCTAAACTTAGCGTTTGTCGATATATTACTGTGTAAAATAACCCAAAAACAAGCAAATGCTTTGTATGTGTATTTAACCCATACTAATAACAACCATGCAGCCTTAGCTAAAGAGCTCAACACCAGCCGCGAAAACGTTACTAAGCTACTTAATCTTGCTAACTACCAGCTGGTAGAACGGTTTATTTTACATGCGCAACAATGGCTTAAAGCTATACAGCAAGGACATGACTAATGGAATTTTCACTATTGCTCGTCGCACTGATTATTGGCCATCTACTGGCTGATTTTTATTGGCAACCCATGAGTTGGGTAAACGACAGAAACAGCCGCCATTTTAAAGCAAAAAAACTTTACTACCATATATTGGTTCACGGAGTTACCAGTACAGTCGTTGTTGCACTTTGGGAATATAGCTTTGGCTGGCAACAACTGAGCAGCGTATTACTGGCCACCGTTATTATTATGATCAGTCACTACTTTATTGATATTGCTAAATCGTATTCAAATAAAGGCGTAGTGCCTTTTTTATTAGACCAAATTGCACATATCACTGTCATTATTGCGATAAGTATTTGGCTCACTGACGATCAGCAATTTACTGACAATGTAATGGCGTTATTGCACAACGAAAAAG
Source organism: Pseudoalteromonas sp. BSi20311 (assembly GCF_000239875.1). Classification (NCBI taxonomy): domain Bacteria; kingdom Pseudomonadati; phylum Pseudomonadota; class Gammaproteobacteria; order Alteromonadales; family Pseudoalteromonadaceae; genus Pseudoalteromonas; species Pseudoalteromonas sp. BSi20311. The sequence continues at coordinate 9,754 of NZ_BADU01000075.1, forward strand.
TACTGTGGGTTATAGCTGGTTACCTTATTATTTTAAGCCCCAGTGCGGTATTTATAAGAATGATGTTAGAGCGTTTAACTAATCACTTTTCTAGTGATGGTAGCCTCCCCTTAGCAGGACAAAGTATTGGTATGCTTGAAAGAGTACTTATGCTGACATTTATTTTATTAGATCAGTTTGCAGGGCTTGGGTTTTTAATTGCCGCTAAATCGGTGTTTAGATTTGGCGACTTAAGTGCCAGCAAAGATAAACAACTCACTGAATATGTGATGCTAGGAACGTTACTGAGCGTCAGTGTTACTTTATTTGTAGGATTAGCAGTTAATTATTTAATCGGTTAGTAAAGCTTTAAAATAGGCATTAAAAAACGCGCTACCAGTAAAAGTAAGCGCGTTTTTTATTAAAACGAACTAAACCTAATTAGTCGTTATTTGCTGGACGACGACGGCGTTGACCACTGCCCCCAACCGATTGACGCTTTGCCCATGGGTTTTGTGGATTATCATCGGTTTTAGCTGCTGGCTTTTTAGAGCCACCACGACGTGGGCCTGTACCATTGCCACCATTGTTAGGCTTTTTGCTGTTAGGTTTGCTGCTATCTGATTTAGGCTTATTAAATGGTTGTTTTTTCTTTGGCTTTTTAGCCGGTAACGGGCGTGCATCGAGTGCGCGCTCAGCAACAGGGTTAGCCGGTTCAAAACCTTCTTCTTCAGCACGTGGAATTAGCTCGCCAATAAAGCGCTCAATGCCGTATAAATCTACTGCATCGTCAACCGTTACAAACGAAATAGCATGCCCTGATGCCCCCGCACGACCAGTTCGGCCAATACGGTGAACATAATCTTCATATACATTAGGTAAGTCGTAGTTTACAACATGCGGTAATTCAACAATGTCTAAACCACGAGCAACAATGTCGGTTGCCACTAATACGCGCACTTCACCACTTTTAAAGCCCTCTAGTGCTTTAACGCGCGCGCCCTGAGATTTATTGCCATGGATTGCCGCGCCAACAATATCATCGCGTTCAAGTTGCTTAACTAAACGATTAGCACCGTGTTTAGTACGACTAAATACCAGTACTTGCTGCCAATCGTTGCTACGAATTAAATGGCTTAATAGGGCCGTTTTACGTGCTTTGTCTACTGCGTATACGCTTTGCGTGACACTTTTTGCGGTAGTGTTTTTAGCCGCAACAGAAATTTCAACGGGGTCGTTAATTAACCCTTTTGCCAGCGCGCGAATATCATCCGAAAACGTTGCTGAGAACATTAAGTTTTGACGCTTTTCAGGCATTTTTGCAATCAGGCGTTTAATGTCATGGATAAAGCCCATGTCTAACATACGGTCGGCTTCATCTAAAACCAGTACTTCAACGCTATCAAATTTAACCGCGTTTTGATTGTGTAAATCAATTAAACGCCCTGGTGTCGCCACTAAAATATCAACCCCTTTGCGCAGGCGCTGCATTTGTGGGTTAATTTTAACACCACCGTAAACAACAAACGAACTCACGTTTGAATGCTTAGCATATTCTTCAACGTTTTCGCTTACTTGCAACGCAAGCTCTCGGGTTGGCGTTAAAATAAGCGCACGAACATGATTACTTTTTGCTTTAGTGCCCGACGATAAACGCTCAATAAGCGGCAAAGTAAAACCAGCGGTTTTACCGGTACCGGTTTGCGCTGCGGCCATTACATCGCGACGTGCAATAATTGCTGGAATAGCTTGAGCCTGAATAGGCGTTGGCGTTTCATAGCCCTTTTCTAAAACCGCATTAACTAAAGACTGTGATAAACCTAAACCATCAAAACTCATATAAACTCTCTATTTCAAATTAGGCCAAAGTGGCCAGTTGCGCGCATTATACCTTTAGTGGCTCAGAATGCATGCCATTATTTACTTTGTGCCAAATCAATAAACACAAATACTAAAAAAGCGGCTAAACAGCCGCTTTTTATTTACCTGAGCATTACAAATACTAAAAGATTATTTTACACCTAACTCACGTAAACGCTCTTGTAAGTAGCTATCTGCTGTGTAGCGATCAGATAACACCACATCTGGACGAGGGTGTAAAAACAATGGTAATGAAATACGTGATTTGGTTGTTGCTTTACCCGATGGATTAATTACACGGTGAATCGTTGATGGGAAGTAGCCACCCGATGCTTCTTGTAACATGTCACCAATATTAATAATTAGACTACCAAAATCACATGGCACGTCTAACCAACCGCCATCGGTTTTTTGTACTTGTAAGCCTGGCTCATTTGACGCCGGTAATACGGTTAATAAGTTAATATCACCGTGCGCAGCAGCACGAATAGCACCAGGCTCTTCATCACCTGTCATTGGCGGGTAATGTAAAATACGTAACAACGTTTGCTCAGACTGGGCAATCATATCTTTTAAATCAATAGAGAACTTAGCACGCACTTCTTCAGGCGCTTCAGCCTGCACCCAACTTAATAATGTTGCCGCAAATTCATTAGCTAAACGGTAGTACTCACGAACATCTGCTTCTAATTGTGCAGGAACACGGCCTTTAGGGTAAACATGAAAGTACTCTTTAATGTCTTTTACCGTATGGCCTTTAGCTACTTCTGATACCGACGGTGGAAAATAACCATCTTGCGTTTCTTTTGAAAATAAAAACTCATGCTTTTGCTCTGAGTTAAAAAAGTCTTGCCAATTTTTATAAATAGACTCAACTAAAGATTGCGGAATAGGATGGTTTTTTAATACGCCAAAACCAGTATTTCTCAACGATTCAACAAATTGCGCAGCCGCATCGTCCGCTTTATAATCAACTGTAGGTAATTGCATGGTACATTCCAGTAAGTAGGTTGTTAGAAGCCATTTACTAATTCGCTTAAGCCACAGGTCTACACGAAATTAGTATTACATTCAAATATAGCTTAACTACTTAATTCAAGTAATAAAGGCTGCATTTTTATGCTGTGCGAGGATAGACAAACCCCCTTGAAATTATAAGGACATATGTCCGCACTCAATAAGCAAGCCTTCTCTGCCTTGATCAAGATCAAAATAACGCTTGTATTGAATTTTCACCCCATCGTACCAATCTATTCCTTATCAGCATCACACACTATATCAACTTGTTAAGGCTCTCTACATGCGACAAAAAGTTTCTTTTAAAAGCGGTGAATTAGAACTCGCTGGACAACTTGAACAGCCCTCTGGTGAACTGAAATTTTATGCCTTATTTGCTCACTGTTTTACCTGCTCTAAAGATGTAGCGGCTGCAACACGAATAAGTCGCGCGCTCACTCAGCAAGGCATTGCTGTATTACGCTTTGATTTTACTGGGCTTGGTAATAGCGATGGTGACTTTGCCAACAGTAACTTTTCATCAAACATTCAAGACTTAGTGGCTGCAGCCAATCACTTAAGAACACACTTTAAAGCACCTCAGTTATTGATAGGCCACAGTTTAGGTGGTGCTGCGGTGCTTGCAGCAGCAGAGCACATACCCGAAGTATCGGCCATTACGACTATAGGTGCGCCATCGGATGCTCAGCACGTTACCCATAATTTTGCTGCTCATTTAGATGAAATAAACCAATCGGGTGAAGCAAAAGTGTGTTTAGCTGGGCGGGAATTTACGATTAAAAAACAATTTATAGATGACATCGCTAAATACGATAACAGCCATATAGGCAAGCTTAAGCGTGCTTTGTTAGTCATGCACTCCCCTATTGATGCAACAGTAAATATTAGTGAAGCCGAAAAAATTTACGCAGCTGCTAAGCATCCAAAAAGCTTTATTAGTTTAGATAACGCCGATCATTTACTCAGCAATAAAGAAGACGCTAACTACGCAGCCGATGTCATTGCTACATGGGCTAATCGCTATGTTGAATACGATAAAACACCTTACAATGCCAAATTAACTAACGGCAGTGTATTGGTTGAAGAAAAAGATCATCAATTCACTCAGCACGTGAGTACTAAAAGCCATACATGGCTTGCTGATGAGCCTACTGATGTTGGTGGTAAAAACTTAGGCCCAGATCCTTATGATCATTTACTCGCTGGGCTTGGAGCGTGTACTGCAATGACACTGCGCATGTATGCAAGTCGCAAAGAGTTACCGTTAGAGCATGTAAAAGTAGAGCTTAATCATACCCGCAATTACAACCAAGATTGTGATGATTGTGAAAAAACCGGCAATCTAGAGGCCATTACTCGCAAAATAACCTTACAAGGTGATTTAACTGACGCTCAGCGAAATCGATTACTCGAAATAGCTGATAAATGCCCTGTGCATAAAACGCTACATAACAGCCCTTTGGTGGTTAGTGAGCTGGTAGAGTAACTTAAAACTAAAATAGCGCAGTAAGCCCTGCGCTATATTTAGGATTTTAATTTAAAAACTGACTGTATCGTTTAATTTTCTAAAAACGCCGCTACCTCTTTACTCATTCTATCCACCAGCCATTTAGGCCCGCCATCGTACATATCGTTATGACGTGATTCTGCTATCAACGTTTGCGTAACGGGATAAACCGTTAACTCTTGGTCGGTTAAAAGCACGTTTGTATCAGCTGGGTAATCACTACCTCGAAGTGTGAGCACGCGTGTGTTTTTATTGCGTGGCAATAACATGCGGCGGTGATCGAGCGTAATTAATTGGCTTACTTCACTTGGGTAAATAGCTGCATACAAGGCTGAAATATCTCCACCATTTGAGTGGCCAAATAAAGTGAGTTTTGTAAAATCATACTCAGGGTATTTAACACTTAGCTCATTAACTAAAAATTTGAGTGTTACAACACCCCGGTGCCAATTTTCCATACGAGTAGTTAGGTATGGCTGCGCACGATTAAGTGCAGGGTCACTTTTAAGCTCATGCGCTACCGCAATGCTTAAATAACCTTGCGCATTAAATAACTTACTCGCAAAAGTGTATTCATTGTGGCTAATGCCATACCCTGCATTTACAAATACCACTGGGCATTTGACTTGCGCGCTGCACTTAAGGTGGTTAGCTGGTAGGGTAATATTTACAGGTATAGAGCGATTACGACTTTCATCAATGATTGCATCGTCTTGGGCATAACTTGATGATGCAAATAGCATAGTGCTTAAAGTCAGTGCACTTAACATTAAACGCTTTTTTATAATTTTTAACATGTATTCCCTTGTATTACTTATACATTTTTAACTAACATTAATTTTTATTATAAAGGTTAGCGCGCGCCTTTGCTAATTTGTGCGATAATAGCGATTATTGTTTTACTATTATCGCAAAAGAATCCATTCATGAAATCATATAGCAGCATTGAACAACGCATCGACATTCTCCAAAGCAGAATTGAAGCCTACCAAGAAGAAATTAAAGTGTTACAAGCCGAGCCGAAAAGTAACAATGAACGGATTATTTTTAAGTTCATTGAAACCGGCAGTACAGGTAAAACCAAAGATTTTGTGAGAGAGCTGGGAATTAAATCGCCGCGTGATAGCTTATATTCATCAGGTGATGTAACTAAACTGATTAAAGATGGCGCTGATGATATTTCGCCAGAGCTACTGAGCATAGCCCGTGCACTTGCTAGCGCGCGCAACAAAAATGGCCCTGCTTGCTAATAGTAAATATAATAACGTATTAGCCGTAAGCTCTTGCGGCTAATCAACCAGCTCGATATCAAGTCCTGTTAATAGATTTAACGCTTCAAGCCGTTCAAACTTTGCATTACTCACATCATTGCTTGTTATATCAATATTAAATTGCGTTGCGCCAACAAAGTTTACTTTACTCAAATTAGTTTGATGAAACAGGCTGTCTCTAAAGTCAGTATCCGAGAAGTTGCTTTGAGCTAAGTTAGCGTGTCTAAAATCGACATCTTTGGCAAAACAGTTCGTCATTGTTAACGCTTTTAACTGTAATTCAAAAAACGAACTATGGCTCAGCTCACACTGTTTAAAACTCACCGGTGACGTTAGCGCTAATTGCGGCCAATTTACTTGTCCCCAAACTATGCTATTGAGCTTACAGCCTTTAAAATCCACCTCTTCTAATGAACTATAGTTCCAACTTAAATCACTCAAATTGCAATTGATAAACTCACAATCGATAAAACGACAGTTACTGAATTGACTGTGGCTAAAGTCACACTCAATAAATTGGCATTGCTCAAATTCAATGCCACTAAAACGTTGAGCTGTTGCTTTAACCTTGAAGAATTCGTGCTCATAATAATCATTTTGTGAAAACATCAGACGGCTTTTTAGGTAAATCACTCTTTAAAGCTAATACAGCAATAAATATAAGCCCAAGTATCGGCACCAAACCTAAAAAGCCACCGATAATACCGACTATTATAGGAGTTGTTGTTTTACGCTTTCCTAAGAAATAACTAACTAGCCCAAATATCGGTATTAAAACGAGAACTATAAGACCTAAAAGGGTCGCATTAAAAGACATTTTATTTCCTTATTATTAATTAGTTAAGCTTAAAGTAAATCATAAAAAAACCCTTGGGTATAGGCCTAAGGGTTTTTAAAGTCGGTGCAATTAAGCACGGTGTAATAACTTATTCAGCTGGTTTTTCAGCTTTTTCAACAACGTTGATAGCAAGCTCAGTCAATGAATCTGCATTGGCTTTGCTAGGCGCATCGGTTAATAAGCACGATGCTTGTGTGGTTTTAGGGAAAGCAATAACGTCACGAATGTTATCAGTACCACATAGCAACATAACTAAACGGTCTAAACCGAACGCTAAACCTGCATGCGGCGGTGTGCCGTATTTAAGTGCATCAAGTAAGAAACCAAATTTATCTTGCTGCTCTTGCGCTTCAATACCTAAAATTCTAAATGCTACTTCTTGCATATCTGCATTGTGAATACGTACCGAGCCACCGCCCACTTCGTAGCCGTTTAATACCATATCGTAAGCATCTGAAATAGCCGCTGCTGGGTTTGCTTCAAGCTCACTGGCACTAATATCTTTTGGTGCAGTAAATGGATGGTGTACAGCGTGTAGTGTGCCTTCGTCATCTTCTTCAAACATTGGGAAGTCAACAACCCAAAGTGGTGCCCAGCTATCTAAATTAGTGATTTCTAAATCAATACCAATTTTTAAACGAAGTGCGCCCATGGCTTCATTTACGGTGTTGCGTTTATCCGCACCAAATAAAATGATATCGCCTGTTTGTGCATTAGTACGTTCAAGTAACTGCGTGATCACATCTTCATTTAAGAATTTAGCGATTGGCGATTGCACGCCCTCAACGCCTGCATCACGGTCATTTACTTTCATCCATGCTAAGCCTTTAGCACCGTAAATACAAATAAACTTAGTGTAATCATCTAGTTGCTTACGAGAAAGTGATGCACCACCTGGAACAGTTAGCACTGCAACACGGCCTTTTTCATCATTTGCTGGACCCGAGAATACTTTAAATTCTACGTCTTTTACTAAATCGGCTACATCAATAAGCTTCATTGGGTTACGTAAGTCTGGCTTATCAGAACCATATAGGCTCATTGCCTCAGAGTAAGGCATAATTGGGAAATCACCTAAATCAACATTTAGTAATGACTGCCACATTTCACGGATCATTTTCTCTGTCATACCACGTACTTGATCAGAGCTCATGAACGAGGTTTCTAAATCTATTTGAGTAAATTCAGGTTGACGGTCAGCACGTAAGTCTTCATCACGGAAACATTTAACAATTTGGTAGTAACGGTCAAAACCCGACATCATCAACAATTGCTTAAATAACTGTGGCGACTGCGGTAATGCGTAAAAGCTACCTTTGTGTACACGACTTGGTACTAAATAATCACGCGCACCTTCTGGCGTTGCTTTAGTTAATACTGGCGTTTCGATATCTAAAAAGCCATTTTCATCTAAAAAGCGACGTACAAAGCTGCTTGCTTTAGCACGTAATTTAATACGGTCGCTCATTTCTAAACGACGTAAATCTAAGTAACGGTATTTTAAACGACGCTCTTCTGAGTTCACTTGGTTAAAATCAAGTGGCATAGGCTCAGAGCGGTTAATAATCGTTAAACCCGTGCCTAAAATTTCTACTTCACCGGTAGCCATGTCTTTATTTACTTGGCTGTCTGGGCGAGCGCGTACAATCCCTTTTAACTGAACACAAAATTCTTGACGAAGTTTGTTAGCTGTTTCCATTAATCCTTCAACTTCCGGATCGAATACAACTTGTACTAAACCTTCTCTATCGCGTAAATCGACAAAGATAAGTCCACCAAGGTCACGTCGTTTGTTGATCCAGCCACATAGTTCAACTTCCTGATCTACGTGAGTTTTATTTAGCTGTCCGCAGTATATAGAGCGCATAGTTTTCCTGTCAGATAAAAGGCATATAGCGGTTAAACACTGTTGTTTTAAAAGTTTTTATAAACACCAAAATGAAAATAAAGCCGCTAGCAATTCAAAATAATCAAATTAAGCCCTGCATTATACCCAAGTCGGTTGAAGATGCTAGGGCGTGTTTACCTTTCGGGGTGGAATTTACAGCGCACTGTTTTGTTATTTGTTACACTACCGGCACTTTATATCAAGGCTTTTGTTTGTATGCTATATATTGGATGCCCGCAGTGGTCGAGCAACGCATGGAAAGGAAATTTATTTTCACGCCAGTGTAAAAATGCCGATATGCTTAGCGAATATGCGCAGCATTTTAATTCGGTAGAAGGTAACACCAGTTTTTATGCCGATCCCTTGCCTGACACTGTATTACGATGGGCTGCCAGTGTACCCGATGAGTTTAAATTTACCTTTAAGTTTCATCGGCGCTTTAGTCACGAACTCCAACTTACTAACGTGCAACATGAGCTAACTAATTGGCTTAATTTATTCGCCCCTCTATTTGAAAAAACAGGGCAAATAATGCTGCAATTACCTAAAGCGTTTGCGCCACAACATTTAGCTAAGCTTGCCGCTTTTATTGAGTTACTTCCTAAAGAGCTAAACTATGGGGTTGAGGTACGCCACCCTGATTTTTTTAAAAAAGGTGAGGCCGAAATCGCACTTAATCAGCTTTTAATGGCACATAATATAAACCGTATTGCTATGGATACTCGGGCGCTCTTTGCAGTAAAGCCAACCACCGAAGCGCTAATAGACGCACAACAGAAAAAACCGCATTTACCAGTTCACGCTATTGCTACGGGCTCGCAGCCTATGGCGCGCTTCGTTATTGCTAACTTAGAAAACGATTATAAGACCTTTTATCAGCCTTGGCTTAGCAAAGTAACCCAGTGGCTTGATGAGGGCAAAAGTCCTTATGTGTTTTTTCATACCGCTGATAACCGCGAAGCGCCGCTGCTGGCTCGCCAGTTTTGCCAAGATTTGGGGTATAATCACAATGTACTCAATCCATTTAGTGGCGAAAAAGAAGCCCACCAGCAAGCACTTTTTTAAAAATAAATTCAAAATACAGAGACAATAATGAGTGAATACGCACGTTACTTTACCGGCTACCCTGCCAATATCGTTGAGCAAGTATTAAGCCTAATAAAAGCAGGAAAGGTAAGTGAGTATTTACTTAAAAAGTACCCGCAGGCGCATCGTATTACCAGTGATAAGTTACTGTATAGCTACGCCACTGAGCTTAAAAAGCAGTATTTAAAAAACGCCCCGCCATTTGGACGCGCTGCGTTTAAAAAACAAGGTGATATGGTCACCAATGCGCTCGGTACCCACACGTACCGTATGCAAGGTAAAACCCGCAAGCACGATTTAGCAATAAACAGCGATTTATTGCGCGCCCCTGAGCCATTATTAAAAGCATTAGTGGTGCACGAACTCGCGCATTTTAAAGAAAAAGACCATAACAAAGGCTTTTATAAACTGTGCTGTCATATGGAGCCAGAGTATCACCAGCTAGAGCTGGATTTACGGATTTTTTGTGTGGCCATTGCGATGGGTGAGAATCCTTATTGAAAATAATATGAAATCTCAACTTTCATTAACCACTGCTAACTCAGATATTTCTGAATCTTTTTTATCGACTATAGAGTTTAATTTCGAAGAATATTTATAGCCGAATACTTTTTCATAATTTTCAAAAAACTCAGTACTTTCCCTGAAATCTCTAAATAATGGCCAATCATGATAGGCCATTTCAGAAACCAAATCCCCTTCTTTACCAATGCGGCACATTAAGTTACCTGCTTCTTCAAAATCATCACATATTACAGCATACGCTAATCTAAAGTCGTAAGTGGTTGCTGTCCAATCTTTTGTATCTAATACTTTTTTTGCCGCAGAGTTTTCTCCAATTGCTTTAAGCGCAATAGAATAATTAATCGAAAACATCCTTTCCATTAAATCATCTGAAATTTTTGGCAAATCTTTAGCATACTTACATAATGTTATTGATTTGCTCCAATCCTCGGTATGTAAGAAATCAAATATCAATGAATTTAGGCTTTCATCTATTTCAGATATGCATCCCGGTGAAGTTTTTCTCCAAAGTGTCTGTCCTAACATAACTGCAACTTGAACCATGATATGACAACTGTGATAAAAGTATTCACCACCTATTTTTAATTGTTCACCTACTGAAGGAATATTTTTCGACTTATACCCTACTGATTTACATATATCTAGATACTGTTTACTCACAATACCATCACAATGAGTAAATAAATTTCGTCTTTGGGACATTTCTATAAAAACTGGCCATGCCTCAAATTTAGTTAGCTTAATTGAAAATCTTTTTTCAAGGTCATTAAACTGCTCTATGTAGTCTTTTTCTTTTTTATTGTTTCAATTTCTTTATCTAATATAACTTCCCTCAACTCTTCTATAGAGTTGTAAGTAAGTGCTTCAGATAATTGTATTTCTCTATTTATATTTTTGTATAATTCTGGATTTATCGAGTAAATAACCGCGATTAAATCTCCGATATATTTATCGAATGCAGAGAATAAGCTAATAAATAAACTTTTCTCCAAAACCTCGACAGGGTTAGAGTTGTTATGCCGTTCAACCTCTCTATCACACTGACGAAAGCGCCTAACAGCAATGAGTTTTTTTTCTTGCTCTTCTTCAGATTTTAGAAGATCCTGACATTCTGCTAGTTCTAATTTTAAACGCTCCGCATTTGCCTGATAGTTACTTACTGCTAACGTAATAAAATTACTAGCGCAATCCTCTATATCTAACACTCTATGTATAAAGTTATTAATAACGACATCTACTGAGAAAAAAACTTCATCCTCTTGATGTTTATCTTCCTCAACTTCATTCTTAGTTAAATCGATATTTGACAAGTTATAACTCCTTTCAACCCTAAATATATCTGAAACTTAGGACACTTATTAATATTTTATTAAAAAACAAAAAACGCGATACTAAATCGCGTTTTTTAAAATTTACTGATAGCTACAAACTGACAGCTCAAAAGCTCGTTGAGTTTCGTTTCACTCCACCCAACTTACAATTAAAGCCCTAGTTCGGCCATAAAGTCGTCGTCGCTATCATCTTGCTTTGGCTGTTTCGCTTTTTCTTTATCCGCTTTTTGCTTAGCTTCATTTTCGATAATATCGTCTGGGTCTATCGCTTCTACAATGTCAAAGTCGTGAAGTTTAATAAACTCTGTTTTATCCATCGCTAATTCTAAATAGAAGATATTTTGATTGCGGGTAGTAAACGTTACGCGACGTGCTTGCGGGCGATCCATTGTGGTATCGACCGATATTTGCACTTGCTTGTTAATGGCCATCATTTTTGGCTGATTTTGAGTAATAGAGGTATGCAACTGTTCACGCACTTTTGACGTGAAGTCGCCCACTATTTGGTTCATCAACTCGCCCATCACGTTTGAAACGTCATCAGATAAGTGGCTGTGTGCAATTTCGTCTTCTGGCATACCCATGTTACGCATGTAATCGCCATAAATTTCCATGGCCGCTTGCGCCGTAAAGTTGGTAACAACTAAGCCGGTAAAGCCCCCGTCAAATAAAACAAAACAACCTATGTCTGGTCGCATACAGGTGCGGGTAATTTTTTGTACCATGGCTGAATAGCTGATCTCGTTGCCGCTGGCTGATGAAAGTACACCCGTTACTGAGTGGCATAATGTTGCTAATATATCGTCGGTGCTAATAACCTTACTTTTGCTCATTTAATAATCTCTTTTATACTTATTCTTCATAATTCTAGTCAAGCTACTGAATTTATCACTGACTATCCAGCATAAAATGTTAAAATAGCACTATTATTTTCAAAGAGACTGCCTTCGTGAGTATAAAAGACAGTATTTATGCCTCTGAGCAACAAGTAAAAGACTTTAGTTTTGATCAAAACGTGGTTGAAGTATTTCCCGACATGATCCAACGCTCGGTACCCGGTTACGCCACCATAGTGAGTACTATGGGGAAATTAGCCGGTGAGTATGCTCAGCCAAATTCAAATTTGTATGACCTAGGCTGCTCGTTAGGGGCGGTTACCCTAAGTATGCGCCGTAATATTCAAACAGATAGCTGCCACATTATTGCTGTAGATAACTCACAAGCCATGGTGGAGCGTTGTAAGGTTCATTTACAAGGGTTTAGATCTGATGTTCCTGTAACTGTTACTTTAGGTGATATTAACGAGCTTGATATACAAAATGCCTCAGTAGTAGCGATGAATTTTACCCTTCAGTTTATTCCACCAGCGCAGCGCAAAGCGGTGCTTGAAAAAATATACGCTAATTTAAAGCCCGGTGGCGTTTTGCTATTAAGTGAAAAAATTAAAGCCGAAAACGAGCAATGCGATAACTTACTAATAGACTTGCACCACGACTTTAAACGTCATAATGGCTACTCTGAGCTTGAAATAAGCCAAAAGCGTACCGCCATTGAAAACGTAATGCGCCCCGATACACTTAGCACCCATACACAACGTTTAAGCGACATTGGTTTTAGCCAAACGCAAGTGTGGTATCAATGTTTTAATTTTTGCTCAATGGTAGCAATTAAATAATTTAGAGAGTGACACATGTCTGCATGGTTTAACCAATTTTACGCTGCGATTGCACAAAGCCCACTTAGCCACTGGCTAGAAACCTTGCCTGCGCAATTAAAGCATTGGCAACAAGAGGCCAGCCATGGCGATTTACCTCAATGGCAAAAAGTACTGAAAAACTTACCAGAGGTATCAACAAACCAAGTTGATATTGTCAGCCAAGTAGCAATAGGTGCGTCTGGCGAAATGACTGAAGGCGAGCAAAAGCAAACCACGCATTTATTAAAACGAATGATGCCTTGGCGTAAGGGCCCCTTTAATGTGCACGGCATCGACATTGATACTGAATGGCGCAGTGACTGGAAATGGGATCGACTCCTGCCGCATATTGAGCCATTAAAAGGCCGTACCGTATTAGATATTGGTTGTGGTTCGGGGTATCACTTGTGGCGTATGCGCGGTGAAGGTGCTCAGTTTGTAGTGGGTATTGACCCATCTGACTTATTTTTATGCCAGTTTCAGGCAATTAAACACTTCAACCCAGATGAAAACGTGCATTTATTACCGTTAGGTGTAGAAGCCCTGCCTGAGCTTAAAGCATTTGATACAGTATTTTCAATGGGCGTACTTTATCACCGTCGCTCACCTATCGACTTTTTAGCGCAATTAAAAGCACAGCTTCGCCCTGGTGGTGAGCTGGTACTTGAAACTTTGGTTATTGAAGGTGATGAAAACACTGTATTGGTACCGACCGACCGTTACGCAAAAATGCGTAATGTATGGTTTATTCCAAGCACTGCGGCATTAAAACTGTGGATGGAACGTGTTGGCTTTAAAGACGTGCAAATTAAAGATTGTGCTATTACAACGCTCGACGAGCAACGTAAAACTGACTGGATGGAAAACGAATCTTTAGTTGACTTTTTAGACCCCAATGACACCAGTAAAACCATTGAAGGCTACCCAGCTCCACTTAGAGCAATACTCACAGCTAAAGCCTAATTGCGATATTAAGGTTTATTTTATTATTAAAAAAGCGCCATTGGGCGCTTTTTTGTTTACTAATGCAGCAACTAGCGGACAAGTGTCCTTGTCTTTAAAATCAAATCCAGATTTCAACTAGCCGCGCCCTTGCAATTGTTGTAAAATATGCGCGTTTCTAAGTAAGCATCAAAACAACTATTTTGAGGAAAACCTGTGAGCGAACAAAAACAGTCTCTAAGCTATAAAGACGCGGGCGTAGATATCGACGCTGGTAATGCACTTGTTGAGCGTATTAAAGGCGTAGTTAAAAAAACTCGTCGTCCTGAAGTGATGGGCGGAATTGGTGGTTTTGGCGCACTTTGCGAAATTCCTGAAGGTTATAAGCAACCCGTACTTGTAGCAGGCACCGACGGTGTTGGCACTAAGTTACGTTTAGCAATTGACCTTAAAAAGCACGATACCGTAGGTATCGACTTAGTTGCGATGTGTGTAAATGATTTAATAGTACAAGGCGCTGAACCCCTGTTTTTTCTAGATTACTATGCAACGGGTAAACTAGATGTAGACACAGCAGCCGACGTAGTAACCGGTATTGGTAAAGGTTGTGAAATTTCAGGTTGTGCCCTAATTGGTGGTGAAACAGCTGAAATGCCAGGTATGTATGATGGTGAAGACTACGACATGGCAGGCTTTTGTACCGGTGTAGTAGAAAAATCTAAAATTATTGATGGTACTAAAGTAGCCGCAGGCGATCAGCTAATTGCCCTTGCTTCTAGCGGTCCTCATTCAAATGGTTTCTCTTTAATTCGTAAAGTATTAGAAGTGTCTAACGCTGATACTAACCAAGTGATTGATGGCAAAACCTTAGGTGAGCATCTTTTAGAACCAACACGCATTTACGTTAAACCATTACTTGAGTTATTCAAGCAAGTAGATGTGCATGCTCTTTCGCATATTACTGGTGGCGGCTTTTGGGAAAATATCCCACGCGTATTACCTGAATCTGCAAAAGCGGTTGTTAAAGGTGATAGCTGGCAATGGCCTTCTGTGTTTAGCTGGTTACAAGAAAATGGCAACATTACCACTCATGAAATGTACCGTACATTTAACTGTGGTGTGGGCATGGTGTTAGTTGTACCTGCTGATCAACTTGAAAACAGCTTAAACATTTTAAAAGATCTTGGCGAGAATGCATGGCACCTTGGTGAAATTCAAGATGCGGTTGCAGGCGAAGAGCAAGTTGAAATTGTAGGTGGTGCTGCGTAATGGCACCCACTCGTCTAGTAGTTTTGATCTCAGGCAGTGGCTCAAATTTACAAGCCATTATTGATGCCTGTGAAAGCGGCGAGATAAACGCTCATATTGCGGCTGTTATTAGTAATAAAGCAGACGCATATGGGTTAGAGCGTGCAAAAAATGCAGGCATTGCAACGCAAGTACTGAGTCATAAAGAGTTTGACTCCCGCGAAGCATACGATGCCCAGTTAATGCATATAATTGACTCTTTTGAACCAAATCTAGTTGTATTAGCTGGGTTTATGCGTATTCTAACTCCTAGCTTAGTGCAAAAATATGTTGGAAAAATGTTGAACATTCATCCATCTTTGTTGCCTAAGTACCAGGGGCTGAATACCCACCAAAGAGCAATTGATGCAAAAGACGACGTTCACGGCGTTAGTGTTCACTTTGTTACTGAAGAATTAGACGGCGGGCCCGTTATTCTCCAAGCCAAGGTGCCTGTATTAGCAGACGATACAGCAGACACGCTCGCTAAACGTGTGCATGCACAAGAGCACATAATTTATCCTTTGGTGGTCAAGTGGTTCAGTGAACAACGACTTACGATGGAAGCAGATTATGCAGTTCTTGACGAAAAACAACTTCCTGCACACGGCGCGCACTACCCAAAATAAAAAATTAAGTGCCTGGTTATTATGTGCGGGCACTTTATTACTTCCTACCAGCCTGGTTGCAGGTGAGTTAACCCAGTACCAAGCTAGTTATGATATTTTGCGCAAAGGCGCAAATCATGGTACAGCCGAGCGGACGCTTAAAAAACTCGATAATGATAACTATCAAGTCACCTATCACAGCGATATTGAATGGATGATTTTCTCTGACTCACGTCAAGAATCATCAACCTTTAGCTTTATTAATGATAAAGTAGAGCCTATTAAATACGCTATGATCCGCACAGGCACAGGGCCTGACAAAAAGTATGAAATTAACTTTGACCGTCAAACCAAAACGGTTACCAGTAACACCAGCGATTACCCGTTAAAATGCCAATGGGAAGATAAATTCCAAGATGGTATTTCTTATCAAGTACAAGTTCGTGAAGGCCTTAAAAAAGGCAAAACTAGTTTCTCGTTTCCGTTAGTTGATAAAAAAGGTAATTGCCGTGACTACGACTTTGAAGTGGTAGAAACCGAAATGATTTCTTTGCCTATAGGTAATGTAGAAGCAGTAAAAGTTAAACGCTTATACGATAACGATAAACGCCAAGCCTTAGCCTGGTTTGCCCCAGAAATGGATTACATGTTAGTGCGCATGTGGAAAGGTGAAAAAGGTGTTGAGCAGTTTGAAGTGCAGATGAAATCGTTTACCGTGATCAACCCATCGGCTCTACCTGCACAAGTTAAAAACGAAATAACACCAGAGTAAATTTGTTTACAAGATGCAGGACGAAAGACCCAAGTGTGACAACCATAACTTGGGTTTTTCATTTTTAATACTTATACACTTTATCAATTTGAAACTTTGAGTTGGATTTCGTTTCACTCTAGCTAGCCAAGCTACATTAATTCACCCATTTTAAATAACGCAAACTCTCCTGGCTGCATTTTTTGCCAGCGCTCATCATTAGTTAATGGCCTTGTTGCTATAACCGTTACTACATCGTTTGGCGTGGTTTCTTGTTGAAAGTCGACCACCATGTCGGCATCAATCAAAGTTGCTTTACCAAATGGCGCACGGCGCGTTATATAATGTAAGTTATTAGTGCAATACGCTAAAACAAATACACCATCGGTCAATAACATATTAAATACGCCCTTTTCACGCAATGTATGCGAAAGCTTGGCGGCATATCTAAAAACCGACGCCATATTACTTGGACGCTTTGGGTATTTTTCGCGAATTTTATCAAGCAACCAACAAAATGCCAGCTCGCTGTCGGTGTTTCCCACAGGGCGATAATACTCTGGTTTTAAATCGTGATAATTTGAAAGCTGCCCATTGTGTGCATAGGTTATTTCGCGCCCCCACAACTCTCGGGTAAACGGATGAGTGTTTTCAAGACACACCCGACCACGATTCCCTTGGCGAATATGACTAATAACCGATACGCTTTTAATTGGGTACGCTTTTACCAGCTTTGCTATTTCTGACTGGTAACTTGGCTCTGGATCTTTAAAGGTTCTGCAGCCTTTACCTTCATAAAAAGTAATACCCCAGCCGTCTTTATGCGGGCCAGTATTTCCACCACGCTCCAACAACCCTGAAAAACTAAAACAAATATCCGTTGGCACATTGGCTGACATGCCAAGAAGTTCACACATAACAAAAACACCTCTTTTAATTCAACAAGTTAAGCAGAGAATATATTTAAACCTGATTTTGTGGTCACAGTTTTGGTTTCACTTTGGCTTTTTCTTGCTGCAATTTCATTTATTTTTCGGCTTTAATGGGGCTATTGTTAAGCACGATTGATCTATAGGCAAGGGCTAACTACTCTACTATTGGCTCTAGTGTGCTTTTTAAGCTGCTGGCTGTTGATTTGTGGCCTGTAAATTCTGCTTTTGTAATAGGCTCCCCCGCGCCTTGGTCTTTGTGGCCGTGGTTTTCTAGGCTTTGGTTTATGTCTTTAACCAGGCTTATTAAATCTAGCAGTATTTGCGCTACGTTTACTGAGTTGTTGCCGAGCCACACGGTTTTTCCCTCTACTTTTGCCAGTTCGGTGGCTTTGGCGTGCAGGGTTTTTAGGGTGGTTAGGTTCATGTTGTCGTGCGCTTCAATGTCTACCTGCTTTTTACTGCCTAGCAGTAACCCTTCAAGTGCGACTATTAATGCTTTTTCACCGACCACTGTTTTTAGGGCGCCCATGACCTCATTAATTTGATTGCCGTCTATTTTTAGCGTGTCGTGCGTGGCTATGTTGGCGCTGCGTTCGTGGTAGTTTTGCTCGCTTTTGCGTGCTGTTGTTTTGTTTGTGTCGCTGGTTTGGGTTATTTCGCCGTTGGTTGTGGTGTGCCAGTTGCCGTCGCGGCCTTGTAGTTTGCTGCGGCTGTTTTGTTGCAGTGTTACGTCGGTGCGTTTGTGTTCTGGCACTAGGCTTTGCCATGGCAGTAAACTGGTGATCACGGCATGGCTGTTTAGGCCATCGATGTACTGTATTAAGCAGTGCATGCCTGGCGTTGGTTCGTTTAATAATCCGTGGTCGGATGCTTGGCCTGTGCCGAGTGTTACCTGCTGAAATACGGGCACGGCTAATGGCTCGCCTGATAGCGGGTTTAATAGTTGTACGTCGGCGGCTTTTAACGGCCTAAATGCGGTGCTGATGGCTGCGCCGCTGCTTGGTAGGTCGTATATTTTTTCAATGCGTGCCAATTGCGGCAGGTGTTTACGCTCGCTTAGCTCTGGAAAGTAGCGCTGTATTAGGCGTTTAATGGCTTGTTTGACCATCGTATGTGCATCCTGTCGTTGATTAAGGTTACTTCGGTTATGTGTCGGCCATTTAGTTTTATGCCTGGTCTTAATTTTGGTATGGCTATTAGCTCGCCGGTGGTTGAGCTTTTGGCTGTTATTGTGTGCTCTGGAAAGTCGTTTATTGCTGCGAGTGGCCAACGCGAGTCGTACCAGCTGCCAACAAATATTTTACCATCGGGGCGCTGCTGAAATATAAAATCGCTAATGCCCCACACTTTACCTATTTGCCTAAGCGCTTCAATGCCTGTGCCGCTGTGATAAAACGCGGGGGCTATTTTATTTAAATACTCTGCGTTTTCTGGTGTTGCAAACTCAACGCCTAGCTTTGCTAGCTCATCAAGCACGGCTTTTATTGTTGCGTGACGAATAGCAAGCGGGGCGGGAAAGCTTAACGCACCGAGTAATTCGCGGCAGGTTAAATACCAGCGGCCGTTGGCTTGGTGCTTTGACTCTATTACACCGAGAAAATACGGGATCATATTATCGAGCGTGTAACCTAGGTGCAGCTCGACCAACCCGCTTGGCTCTTGCTCTGCGACCACTTCAAATTTTGCGCGACCGGTGCTGGCTATGTCTAGCTGCACGGTTTTGCTAACAATATTGGTTACTGTGTTGCCGCCAATGGTTAGCGTGTTAGATAGGCGGGTGCTCATGGCCCTTCGACCTCGTTAAATTTATTTTGCACGTCGTCGTTGCTGGTTGTTGCTTGCGGCTGGGCGTTTTCGGTTGCTTGCTCGTCTAGCTGCTGTTGCTCGCGCTCTGATACAGATTGTACCTCTACTAGCTTAAATGTTACTTGCCAACCTTTTTTGTTTTCTATTTCGCTGGCACTTATGTCGCCATCGAATTTTGCTTTACGTATTTTATACGCTGCGGCTAGCTCGTTATTTACGGTGTAAATGATACGTGCGCCGTTTTCGTCCAGTGCTTTTGCTTTGCTTATTAATAAGGCTAGGCTGGCGCTTTCGTTGAATGGGATTTTAGTATTTACAGTTAACGTGCCCGACTTTACGCCGTTGTCGCTACTTAGTGAAAAGCTACCAAGGCCTGACATATCGCCACCGGCTAATTTTACGCCTGCGTTTACGCGGGTTTCGAACCCGGGCACGTTCCAACCGTCGAGTGCTATGCTCATAATACCTCTTTAATTTTATTTAGCTCAGCTGCTTGGCCTACAAATACGCACATTGCCCAATACGTTTGGTCGCTGCCTTTAGTCGCCACTGAGTCTGCTAGCTGTTTTGCGGTGCCTGCTGTTATTAATTGCACATCTACGCCGCTGCTTTTTGCTGCGAACTGTGCTTGATTTAATCGCTGGTCGCGAGCGGTTTTTAGTTCTGCGGCTTTGATTAATGCATCGTCGATAGTGGTTATTAACTGTTTGCCGCTGTCGTTTGCGGCCACTAACTCAGCTGCTATTTGCTTTTTACGCAAAGGCTGCAGGTTTTGCAGGGCGCTTATTTGCCACTCTAAACTTTGGCCTTCGTACGTTGCCAGCTTACTTTGCTCTAGCGTGCTTTGGCTTTTGCCGTATTGCGCGCAGGCGATGAACTCGGCTATTGGGCAGTATTCATTTATTGTGCTGAGCTTGCTTGCAAGTGCGGCGGGGTCATTTGCGCTAACGGATAAGAGCAGCGCGCTATATTGTGCTGGCTTATCTGTGCGTGAGTCGTCGCTTATTGCCGATGCAAGCAGCTGCGCGCCCTCTTGCATTGAGCAAGGGGCGGCGGCTTGGTGGTAGCATAGCGCTATGTTATGCATTTTCTGCTGTGCTTTCTGGCAGCGGGTAGCGCGCTTTAATTTCGGCCACTTTGTCGCGCCATTTTTGTAGCGACTCTGGCGTGCCGTCGAACTGCGCCTCCATGTATAGCGGGTCTGACTCTTTTGTGTATGCAGCTTGGCGCTTTTCTAGGTTTTGGCTTAGCTCAAACTGCTGCTGATTTAATACAGATTCGATTGCCTCTTGTTCCATACCTAGCGATTGCATATATTCGCTGCTTGTATTGCTGTGGCTTGCGCCTTTGTAAATGTACGTAAACATAGTTTTACCTTTTAAATTGTTAGTTATGCCCGCGCTATCGCGCGGGGTTCAAATTTCAATAACCAATTACGCAAAGAAAGCGGGACGAAAACCGATATTACTGTTCGCATACGAACGCGCACTGTCCAGACTGAGCGCGCCCAGCCCAGCGCCCGAGCCATTGCCCCAGTGGCCGCCACGCAGCGGGAATCGACTGCCATAATTTCGACAGTAGATGTAACCACCAACCGTAGTGGTTGATTCTGACTCGATTAACAAGCGGCGTAGTAGCTCTATTTTGCTGTAGTCGAGCGCTTTTTCGATTGCTGCAAAATGACTATTTGTTAAATAAGGGTTGTCATATGCGTCATTGCCTACTGGGCCATTACGATTTGTGACGCTGTTACTAAGCTTTGGAGATCCAGCGCTGCCGGTGCCTTCTGTGTTTGCCGTTGGCGAATCTAAAAACGCTGTGTGCTTGTTCCAGTTTTCTTCAATTACTGCTGGGTTGTTGTCGAGCGTAGTAATGATCTGCCCTTCGTCTAGCATCATTTGGTCTAGCCATTCCCACACGTTACCTACTAGGTCTTGGATACCCCATTCTGTGTGGTCGTGCGACCATGTTGCAGGGCCTTTGCCGGTATCGGTTCTTGGAAGTCCTGATCCATCGCCTGGCAAGCCGTTGTCGCTACGGCGTGCTGTTTCTAATTTGTTTTCGTGGCTGCGTCCGTAGTTTGTATTGCCGCGCGGCACTGTGCCATTTGCATAAGACCACAGCGCTATTGCTGCCCACTCGTGAATGCTCATCATGTGCCAGCCAGCGCCTTTGTTATTGCATAGTGCTTTTGCCTGGTCGTAATTAACCGCTGTGCGAGGCTGCACACCACCGATAACACTGCAGCCGCCATTTGCTCCGGCTGATGCTAGGTATTTACCAATGTACACTTCGCCCAACTGCACACCGTTGCGCATAAACATGTTTGGTATGCCTGTGCCTAGATTTAAATCTACGCTGTATTTTTCTTGGATTTTTGCAGCCAACTCTTCGTATGTGAACGGGGCAATTGCTACCATTACATTTGGGTTGCCTTGCTCGTCGATGATGACTTTGTTGCGGCCACCTGACGCGTGCTCGATTGCGTTGCGGTAACCTTCTGATGCAACGATTGCCATTTCGTTTGCTTTGGCTTTTACGAACTGGTCTAGCTGCGTTGTTTTGCTGTCGATTTCGGCGGCTTTGCTTTCGATTGCTGTTGTTAGCTGGTCGGCTGCGGTTACTAGCTGGTTTATTTGCGTTACGCTCATGATAGTTCCTTGCTGAAATTGCTGAAGTTTTTATTTAAAAAGTAATTGCGCACAGTGCGGCGCATGTTGTTTATTTGTGCCGTTGCATTGCTGGTTGCTAACAGTGTTAGCGCGTCAATTTGCGGGCTGTAGTCGAACATCCACGATTGCGCTGGAATGGTAATGCGGGCTAGGGCTGCGGCTGCCGCAAACTTTAAAACGAACGAGCGGTTGTGCACGTTGTTTACGCCTTGTCGCTTTCGCTGCAGCGGTAGGTAATCGACTGCTAGCAATGTGCCGTCGCGCGTAACTAGGCCAATCCAGTTGTAATCAAAGTCGCCTATATCTTGCTCTAGCACTACTGCCCATGCGACCGTGTTTGCATCAACATAGCCTGACGTATCTATGTTGCGGCGGTAAACTATTTGTGCGCCGCCCGGCATTTTCTCGTTTGGGTTGCGGGCTGCTTGCTCGTTTAGCCCGGGCATGTTTGCAAACACTAGCTCTGTTACCTCAAGCCCTTTGTTTTGCAGCGTTGCTGTTGTTATGTATGCCTTGCCAGCATTGGTCATTATGCCGGTTATTGCCTGATTCATAGTTGCTCCTTGGCGGTGCTTATGCCGCCGTCTTTGCTTAAAAACCCATAATGCTGGTGCGCGGTAATGTTGTGCTGCACGCCAATGTTTATTGCTTGGCGGCGCGTGTTGCTTGTTAGTGCGTCTAGCCCTAAAAAGCTGTGGGCTACGCCGTGATCAATGCCCGTTATTGCGTTTATTTTTGTTGCTGAGCTAACGTAGTTGTTATCCCATTGCACATGCGTTATGCCAAGGCTTAGCGATACTGCTGCCAAGTTATGCACTGTTAGTTCGTACCGGCGGCATGTTCGGCCGTACAACTGTATTAGCTCTGGCAACAGCTCGTATGCGCTTGCTAGCGCTGAGTCGGTCATGTCTATTGCAATAATATCCCAGTCGCGGCCCTCTATTCGCTCACGCACATTTATGACCTGGAGATCCAGCCGGTTAAAAATATCTTTTATGGTTGCTATTTCTCCGGCGTCAATTGTATTGACCAATGCGTGCTGTACGCGCTTGCGGTAGAGATCCAGTGGTTCACTATTTAAACGCTGCGTTAACCGCTCCCACGCGAGCAGGCCTAGGATGGGCTCTTCGTTTTGCAGCTCGTCTTTTTGCTGCACAGCCCACATAACGTAATTGCGCGACTTGCTCCAATACCCTGTAGCCGCTTTTACTAGTTTTTCTGCGTAGCCTTTATTTAGCCATGTTGCTATTTGATTAGCCATTTTAGCCCTTGGTTACTGTGAGTGATGAAAGCACGGGTAGCCAGTTGGCAGCGGTTATGTCGTCAATGTCGAACTTGATTGATTGCAGTTCGCTAAATTGCGCGTGACACTCTGCTATTAATTGGCTAATGCTAAATGTGCTTTGGTGCGCTACGCGGTTGGGTGCGTATGCTGCATTTTGCCTGAACGCTGCTTGTATAAATGTTGTGAGCTCGCTTTGTATGTCTTCGCTTTGCGAGTGCAGCTTGTATGTTGCTGTTACATTAAACCCAGTGGTGGCCATTGCATACACTATGAAGTCGTCGCCTAAGCCGTGATGCCCTGCAGCTCTTATGTGCTGATTAATTGCCCCCAACAAAGCGGTGGGCACTGCGCCTATGTCTAGGTATATGTAGGCGTTTGCTGTGCCTGGGCCGCGCGGCGCTCCGGTTTGAATGTAGATGTTATCTATTGGCACGCCAAAGCTTGCAATTATTTGTTTGTATACTGCGTTAATGTGCCAGCGAGCGGCCGTGCCGAACACGTTGCGTATGCGTTGGCGGTAATGCTCGGTGCTTTCGGTGTTTGCCCCGGGCTTTATTAGCCAGTCTTGGTTGTTAGTTACTGTTATGCCTTCTTGTTGATCAATAAAGTAGCGGTATGCGTTTGCTGGCAAGTTATATGCTGCGCCCTCTTCTTGTGCTTGCGCCAATGCGTATGCCGTGCTTTGACCTGCTGCAAAATGTACATCTTGCATTAGCGTTAATTTATATACTTGTTCGCCTAGCACGTCGGTAGCAATTTGCGCACCGGCGATAATAGAGTTTTCTCCGGCGGTGTCTTGGCGCGTGAACGTGAGTATGCCTTGCGCTTTTACGCCCGCTTGAATAAATACATTGCGCGCGGGGCCGTGCTTTTCTATTAGTGCGTCGCGGTTGGCGGTCATTATAAATAGGTTGGGCATAAGCTGCTGCGCAACCCAGTTTAATAGCTGCACTAACGGCTTGGTTATTAGCGCTTCAACGGTTCGCCAAAACGGGCTGAACGGTGAGTTATTAGCAACTTGTATGTTTTGCTCTTTTAGCTGGGCCTGCCATTGCTCCGCTGCTGCTTGCTCGTCCATTGGCAAGCCTGCGTTTTGCATCATTGTTTTAAAGTTCATTGCTGCTCCCGTACTGGCGTGTTTGCGCGTTAATGCTTAGCGTGCCATCGTCGTTGCGGTGCACTTTTATTGTGCCCGGCTTTATGCGATTGTCTTGCTCGGTTAGTAGTTCTAGCTCGGTTAATATGGGCGCTATGCCGTTTTTGTTGCGCAGGCCAACAAGCTTGGTTAGTAAGCCGCTTTCTAAAATGCGGTGCTTTATGTCTTGGCCTATTACGTCGGCTTTTTTAAGCGTGCTAGGGCTTAGCGAGTCGTTGAGCATAAAGTCGCCGTCTTGTATTTCTAGGTCTATGTGTAGTCCTATATCAAATTCCATTAACCTGCTAGCTCCATCATTTGCTCAAAGCTTTGCGCTAAGTCGTCTGTTTTAAAGTTTACGTTTTCAATGCTTATGTGCTTGCTGCTATCACTGCTATTGCTGTTGTTATTTGTGTTGCTGTTGTTGTTGGTTAGGCTTTGCAAGTAAGCCGACTTTTGTGCTTTTGGCTTATATGCAGTGGCCTGTTGTTCTGCTTTTAACTGCTCTACGTTGTTTGCTGCAGGGAACGCGCTGTTTATTAACGCTTGGCTACGCGCTTGCGACTGTAAATTTAACGGTGCTGTGGTGTCGGTTGGCACTGCGGGTAAACGCTGGCTAGTAAATTTAAACGCATCGTTTGCGGCTTCACGCTCGGTCATTGCTTTTGGTTGGGCCGCTATGGCCGCTGGCGCTAAGTTGTTTTGAACGGCGTTAGCTGCGCTGCTAGTTATTGGGTTGTTTTGTGCCGTGTTAACTACGCTGTTATTTACCGCTGCTAAAGTTGCCGCGTTATTCTCTGCCGTGTTGGCTGTGCTGCTCACCACTGCGCTGTTTAGAGCTGTGCTCGTGGCGCTGTTATTTACTGCGTTGTTTTGCGTGTTAGAAAACGCGCTGTTTATTAACGCTTGGCTGCGCGCTTGCGACTGTAAATTTAACGGTGCTGTGGTGTCGGTTGGCACTGCGGGTAAACGCTGGTTAGTGAATTTAAATGCGTCGTTTGTCGCTTCACGCTCGGTCATTACTTTTGGCTGCGCTGAATAAACAGGGTCGTTTGCTGCTGCCTGCTCTGCCAATGCTTTTGCGCGCATTTCTTTAGTTTCAGTAATTGTTGTTACTTTAGTTGCGGCATAATTTACAGTGCTATTTGGTGCTATGTATTGCGAGCTTGCTTGCGTTGCTGGCGTGTTTGCTTTGTTTATTACTGCTTGCCCGTAGTCGCGGCTGTAAGCTTGGTCGGCACTTTGCATAACCATGGTTTGCGGCTGAACTGCTTGGGTTACTTTGGTTGCCTTTACTTCTACTTCGTCGTCACCAAAGCTAAAGAAATCTTTTATTGAGTCGGCTATACCTTTTAAGCCGCCTACTTTTTCGCTGAGCCAGTCGAACGCTTTGCCATAGCCTTTCATCATCATGCCCATTGGTGTAAATCCAAATATGGTTTTGATGATTTCAAAAAAACTACTTAGCGGCGATTGCACTGCGTTCCACATGCTACCGATTGCACTACCTAGCCAAGTGATGCCGTTAACAAGCTTGGTTACTAACCAGATCACAGCTTTGATTGGGAATAGTATTAGGTTTAATGCGGCACCAAATACTAGGCCAAATACTTCACCGGCGGATGTTATACCCGCCAGTGCTTGGCTTGATTGTTCAACCGGTGTAAATAGTGAAACAAACCAATTAAACACGCTTTTAACGGCGTTAATAATAGGTGCAAATGCGGCGCCTAGCTCACTAAACACCTCAATGACTGGCGCAAAACTATGAACAAAACCATCCCAAAAACCGCTCATAAATGCTTTTATGGGTTGCCAGAATTTATATATAAGCGCTGCCAGTAAGACCACTAAGCCTATGATCACGCCAAGCGGGTTGGCCAGCATAACGGCATTTAAAAATCCCATAATACGAGTGACGTTAAATAGGCCCATGGCAAACTTACTTATGCTTGCAAAGCCTGCGGCCAATACGGTGGGGATTAATTTCATGGTGCCAATAAAGCCCAGTGCTTTAATACGCGATAACACTAAGCCGGTTGGCATTAGCAAACGGGTATTAAATAGCTCGTAGGCTATACGTGCTTTGTTGGTTGCACCTGTATAAAGGGTGCTTGCAAGTGATGCGCTTTGCGTGGCCGTGGTCGATGTTGCCAACGATGCCGCCAGTGCTTTATTTTTGGTAGCGTAAAGCCCGGTTGCATATTTAAGCCCATCAATAATTGGGGTGAGCGTTAAGCTTGAAAATCTAAATAATCCCATAGAAAAATTAACTAAGCCAAAGGCTGTTACTAATCCCACTACCGCAACCACCGCGGTTGCAAGGGCGCTTGATAGCACGGGGAATTGCTCGGTTAACGCGACAATACCTGCAAAGCCTGCGGCTAGCATTTCAACGAACGGTTCAACCACCGGCAATAAGCGGTTACCCATTGCGGTGGCTGCGGCATTGAATGAGCCGCCTAGTCTATCCCACGGGCTTGCAATGATGTTTGCCATTTCTGCCGCTTTTGAGTTGTCTTGCACGTTTTCAAAAACGTTTATGCCGTCTTTTAATTTATCGACTTTGGTGCTGAGCACGTCGACTGCTTTTGCACCTTGCTTGCCAAATATTTGTGTTAGCACATCGCCACGCGCTACAGAACCGAGTGATGATAACCGCTCATTAATGCGCCCTAGCACTACGTCTATTGCAAGCATGTCGCCGTTGTCGTCGGTTAATTGAATGCCTAGCGACTCTTGTGCTTTGCCAATGCCCTGCAATAGTGATGCGGCTTGTGTGCCTGCAACCGAGCCCGACTTAGCAACTAGCTGTAACTCGCCCACTAGGGCAAATTGTTGTGCTGAGCTTAGGCCAATATTTGTTGCCGTTGCGCCTAGGTTTGAAAACGCCGCTTGCATTTCTGCACCGGTGGTTTTGTAAAGTTGTACGGCGGTGGCGGTTTGGCCTGCTATTTGGTTTACCCAATTGGCCTTGCCCATTTTTTTGGCTGTTTTTTCGAAGATGCCATACATGGTGCCCATGTAGCTGGTAATGGTGGCTGCATCGGCTTTTGTGGCTGTAGCCAGTATGTTTGATGTTTTAGTAAATTCTGATAGCTCATCGCCCGTTAGTCCGGCAATGGCTGATTGAATATCGTAGGCACTGCGTACAAATTCGGCAGAGTTGCCGCCAAATTGAAAGCCAAATTCGTAGGATGTTTTGGTTAGCTTTTGCAGTGCGTCGTCGGCAACGCCCAAAGATTGCACTTCGCCCAAAGCGGCAACGTGATCAATTGCGGGAGCGAGTGAACGCGCCAGTGCATAACCACCGCCCACGGCCGTGGCTGCGCCGCGCATCATTTGATCTTGCGCGGCGGCTGTTTGCTGGCTCAGCTGATTAATTTTAGCCATGACTTTATTAACCGGCCCCGTCACTTTGTCGATGATGCCGATTGAATAAGTTAGCTTGTCTAATTTGCTGAGCGTGGCCATTGATTTACTCGCTAAGTGCTTGGCATATGCCGTTGTTTACAGCAACTACAAAGTTTTCTTGCTGCTGCGTTTCGAGGTATAGCGCTTGCGCTAGGCTCTCTTGTGTTACTGGCATATCGCTAAAATACTTAGCGTGGTATGCCAGTAGCTGATCTAACCGAGACTTGCCTATTTGCTTGGCTCGGTCTTCGATTTTTTTACCGTGAAATTAAACTCTGGCTGGTATTCTTCAACAATGGCACCTACTAAAAATAGCGCGGCACCTGGCTGTTGCACTAGGTCTTTGAGCTTTTTAGCGTCTTCTTGCACTACGGTGTTTAATACAAAGTTAGTGGCTGGCTGCACTTTGTTGTTTGGCTGCGTAGCGTTAATGTATTTGTTGTAATCGCTTGCGTTTACGTTAAATGTAATTTCGCCTACTGGGGTTTCTAATGTGATTTTTTTCTCGAACGCCATGATTATTTACTCTCTTTTGGTTTTTTAATGTCTGCTTGGTCTAGCAGTGTGTAGCTAAAATAAGGGCCGTACTTGGCTGCTGACTGATCACACAAAGCAATAAGCTCGTTAAAGTCGCTTGGATTAGCTAGCACTTGGCAACCAGCTGACCATTTATCAACTTGAGTTGATGTGGTTTTGCTGTTTGCGCGGTGACAGTTAATGCCAAAGTAACCTTGCTGAAGCACTGCTTGGGGTGTGACGTCCGTGTCTAACTCGGTGTTTTTGTCGTTGTCGCGTAGGACAACAACAGGTTTATGCTGCACGAGGGCGCGGTATTTGCCCTGGTGATAACCCAACTTCCATAAACTTTTATGCTGCCCTGCAATTAGGACCGCTGTGCCGCTTACGTTCATTGGGTTTTGACGCCAGTAAATGCCGGCGTCGGTGGTCGCTTTGTACTGCTTTAATTGCCACTCGCCGCCTTGCTGATACAGCACGCAAATAACATCGTTAAAGGTATTGGCGCGCGTGTTTTGGTGGCGAATACCTATGATGTTTAGGTTTAATTCTCCCTCGAACACGCGGTAGCCGCAGGCCTTTAAGGTGCTAAGCAGTGTTGCGGCAGTTAGTTTGCGAATGGCTTTGGTCATTACAAGTCTCTCACTTCGTCAGATGTTAGGTACGGCACGCCGTTAATTTTTACAAAGTCGGGGCTGGTAACCGGACACTTAATTGATGTTGTGTCTTCTTCGCCGCCGTCGGCTTTAATGTTTAGGATTTCGTCTAGCTGCGGCAAACAGCCAAACGCTTCTACGTTCTTTTTGCCTGCGGCTACTTCGGCGTTAAAAGCTACGTCGAACGGCTCTATGCCTTTCCAGCTGCCTGCTTTTTCGGCTTGCGCTTGGACAATTAGCCAGTTTTCGTGGTCGAGCTTTAGGGTTACTTCGGCTTCTACGTCGCCGTCAATAAAGCCTTTTGGCACGCCACGCACTTTTTTAACTGTGCGGCCGTCGGTGATTTTTACGGTTGCTTCAATGACATGAACCATTGAGTTACCAATGAATATGTCGAAGTCCTTGCCGCCTAATACTTTTTGCATGTTCGCGCTCCTATTCTGCGTTATCTAACATGATGCCAACAATGATGGTGTTGGGTGAGTTGATTGGCTTAACCTTGAGTACTACTTGCAATGTGGTTGCGTTCATAAACGTTAGGTTGATGCTGTCGTCTTTTGGCGTGTCGATTAAGCCCGGGAACTTGTCGGCACCAATGTTAATTGAGCGCGCCATTTCGCGTAGCGGTTTGCCCATAATGCGCTTGCCAAACTCAATACCGCTGGTGCTGTTGTTTAGGCGGCGGTTTTTAATGTTTTGAATGGCAATAATGCGCACGTCGCGTGCGGCTTTATCGACAATGCGGCCTGTTTCGATTTGCTGAAAGTCGCCACCTTCGGCATCTAGCATGTTTACGTCGCCAAAATATGTGCCGTCAAAGTCTGGGTAAAACTGAGTGCAACTAAAGCGCAGTGCGTCTAGTGCGGCGGTGGTTGAGTTGGTTAGCGGTTTGCCTGCGGCATCTACCGGATGCGGCATGAGTGACATTGCACCCGTAAGTACGCGCATTGGGCTATCGGCAATAGTGACTGCACTTTTACATAAGCGGCCTGTTACTGCGCCTAGTTCGTCACCAAATAGCAATGGCACTACACCTACGCGATCAGCGACTACGCCGTCGGTTAATGGTTGTAATGCGGTGACTAAATCAGGCCAGTTTTGCTCGGCTGTTAAACCTGGTGCGGCAAGTAAAAAGCGAACACGACGTGCAAGGCTTGATAGAATTTCAAGCGCTTTAGCTTGGTGGCTTTCGATTTCTGCTTTGCCTGTTACGGGCGTACAAATAACAATGATTTCGGGACTGATGTCTTGATCCATTGCTTCGTCAATAAGTGCCATTACGTCGGCGTCGATTGCGTGCGCGATTGCATAACCACTTACTAGGTCGTCGCCGTTGCGCTGCCACGCCTTAACTTGGGTTTTTAATGGTGAGTCGGCTGCGCCAAACAACTCATCAAAGTCGCTTTGTGCATTTATGGATAGAATTTTGCCGTTATTTTCGGGCGCTTGGCCTATAAATAATACGGTGCGTTCTACTTGTTTTGTAGCGCCACTGCCTGTTTGAATGGCGGCAACGGATACTTTACCTTGTGCCATGGTCGTTCCTTTTTTTGCTTGCGCTACGCCACTTGCATAGCTTTGTTTAAAATAAAATTCATTTGCTCTTTTTGTTCGGCCGCTGTTTGCCCTAAAAATGAGCGGGCCGGTAAATTAATTTTCCATGTGCTCTTGCCTGAGCTGCCCTTTAGTTCGCGCAGTAAAAACCCTGCTTGGTTAATGCTTAAATTGTTTGTTATCCATTTAATACTGGCGCGTTTGGCGCCCTTTCCTTTGCCGCGCGGTATTTTGTAACCCTCGGCTATTAATGCGCGGGCTAAGTTGCGCGTGGCTGGCCCTTCTTTATTTTGTGCGGCTTTGCCTTTTGGCTTGCCTGCGTCTAGGCTTACGCCCTCTTGATGGGCGCGGGCTATTTTTCCGCTGTTGCCCCCTTTAAAATATACGCCTGCGCTATTTGCGCCGTAGCGCACTTTCATGTTGCGCTTTAGCTTGGTGAGCATTTTCTTTTTTTTGCCGTTGGCACGTGCTTGCCATGTTTTACCCGCTAAATCGCTTTGCCTGGTAATGCGCTCTTTACTGCTTTTGTTTGCTGCACGTATTGCGCTGCGCAATATGTTGCGGCGCTTTTGTGGCTTGAGCTGTAAAAGCGCGAGCTGCTCTTTGCTGCGACCTTGATCAAACTTGACGTTAAGCACGGCTTACTTGACCCTCAAGCGTGAATGCTTCAGCTATCCATAGGCTTTGCTCGCCAAAGTCGTAACGGTTGCCGTTAAATTCAAACGGGCCGTTGGGTGTTTGTATTAGCTCTATGTTTTCGCATAGCTGGTTTATTGTTAGCTCTACTTCGTTGCTGTTGTCGTCGTTTATGTCGGCGCTAAATTCAATGTCGGGGCTGTCGTATTTGCCGCCGTTGTTTTGCAACCAAAACGATGCAAATGCACAAATAAGCGCGGCAGGTGCGGCGCATGGGTTTATGCTGATCACCCCTGAGTAATAAAACCGCGCGGCTAATAGGCCATTGCCGTTAATGGTTTTGCTACTTGGCTCTATGCGACCACCCTCTATCCAGCTGTCGAACTGGGTGCTTAGCGCGAGGTTGCGGCCTTGGTATTCGGCCGTTGCTAAATGCTGTTTAAGCTGCGCTATTTTGCTTTGGCTCACAGTAGTTCTACCGATAAGTTAGGGCTGAGCGATTGCAGTAACCGCATGGCGTTTATGCTTTGTTTTTGCCAGTGTTCGTGGTTGTCTATTGCCGCTTGGCTTTGTGCTGTGGCGCTGTCGCGGTGCGTGCTGCCTAGCTTTGATACCAGCAAACTGGCTTTTGCTTTGCTGTAAACTGCGCGCTCATAAAACATCGCTTGCGCGGCGCTTAACGTTTTGCCATTGGTAAGCTTTGCGTTTGCTAGCTCTTGGTTAATTTCGGCCTGCGCGTAACGTAGCTTTTCAACAAGTAGTTCGCTTTTGCTGGCGTATTCTTGGGCAACTGCGTAGTGCTCAATAAAATGGGCGGTGCTTAGCGCTGGGTAATAGCCGCTGGCTTCAATGATTACATTGACGCTTTGTAAATCTGCTTGTGGCATACCGCTTAAATTCATATTGCACCTGTAAAATACACTCATTAAATTGGGGTGCGGGCGCCACTTAGTCACGCGCGTTAAGCAAGTAATGCTAACGTTGTGCTAAGTTGCCCGCTGGCGTTGGAGCTAGTTTGCGGTTTGCTGTTCTGGCTCCGCTGGTTTAATCATTTTTTGCAGTTCTTTTAGCAGGGTTTTAACGCCTGCTTTGTCGTTAATGCTTTGAGCCATTTCGGCAAAGTAAAGCGCGTTACCTAAGTTAAGCTGTGCTTTGTTAACTTTTGCAGCGATGGCGTAAAGCTTGCCGCCGACCACTTCAAGCCCTGCCCAGTCTTGGTTTTTAACTACGTAAATTAAGCGGTGCAGTATAAAGCCAATGTCGTACAGGCCTTGTTGGTGTGATTCGGCAAGGTAGTAATTTGCGTCGTCGTAGAGCTGGTCGATAACGAACGCTGCCCAATGCTTAGTATTAAACACGGTTGGCAGTGGTTGTTTTTGCTCGATCATTAATGGCAATAAGTCCATTACTGCATCCCAGCGCTTTAAATCAACTAGCCAAATAAACACCCACGCCAACACTTTGTTGTGGTGGTTTTGGCCGCTTAGGCGGTATTGGTTTATGTATGTTAGGTAGTCTTGGCGCTCTAGCGCTTCTGATTTGTATGTTGCTTTGTCGCTAATGTCGGCAAATGTTTTTAATTGAGCCAAGTCTGATTCGATGGCCGCTGCAAAAAACGGGTACTCGTTTTGCTCGGTGTTGTTTGCTGGCGCGTTAGCTTGAGTGGCTGTTGCCGCTGCCGTTGGCGCTTGCTTTTCAGTGCTAGTTGGTACACTGCTTACTGCTTTGGCTAATGATTTTTTGACTAAGCTCATTTAAAAACACTCTTTAATTTGGTTAAAAAAAGCCGCCCTGAAACTAGGGAAAAGGGCGGCTAATTGCTGCGCTAATAAATTAGGCGGTTATACCCAGGCGTCTCCTGCTGAGTTTGGCAACTTGATGTTTGCTGACTCGAAGTACATTGCTTTTTCAAGGTCTTCGACGTAGTAGCAATCGTTGCGTGATAGGTAGTCTTCAACGCGTTTCTTTTTGGCGTTGTCTTCTACGTGGGTGCGGGTTGAGCCTGCTTGTACGTAGTGGCTTAGGTTTTCAAAGCTGGTAATTAAAATGCCGCGCTCTGGAAAGAACGGAATTTTGTAGCTAGCTAGGCCGCCGTAAGTTTCGATAACTTGCTGCAATTCGATTTTAGTTTTTTCACTTGGCGTGTGTGCTTGCTTGGCGTATAGCTTGTTTTTATCTTGCGCTAATAGCTCGTCACCAATAATGGCCACCATGTTTACACGCTTGTGCACTGGGATACCTTGCAGTGCATCGTGCACGGCTTGATCTAGGTTTTCGTAATCGCCACCGGCACCAATACGGATTTCACCAAGGGTTGCACCTTCGGTAATTACGCGCTCGGGTGCGTCGCGGCGTAGCAGCTGTAACCAGCCAATGTTTACGTCTTGCAGCATGGTATTGGTTGCAATGTCGGTTGTGTTTGCAGCTGATGTACCATTAAAGCCAATTTTAATAATGTCGAGTGCAATTGCCTGGCGAACGTGATTACGGTAACGCTGATGAAAGTCTGGGAATTTTGACCACTGGTCCATTTTGTTCCAGGTGATGTGAATGTCACATTCAACCGGATAACAACGGTATTCGCGTTTTTTTAGTGCTGATACGTCGCGTGTTTGGCGCTCTTTGGTGTTGTCGGTTTCTACACCGGCGCGGCCTGTTACGCCACCGTCTACGCTCATGATTACCGATTGGCCGACAATGTCGTCTACCAGTGCGGTGTTGATTAATTGTAGAAATTCTACTGAGTCGTACGTTGCGTCGTATAGGCGCTGCTCAGTTGTTGGCTCTACGTTAAATTGCTCGCTCATTGATGCTACGCCGTAGTTGCTGGCCATGCCTGCTAGTACTGCGGTAAAGAGTTGTTTTGTTCTGGTTTTCATTTTCGTTCCTGCGTTTTGCTAAGTTAATTTAGGGTGCGGCAATTACAAGCAGTTGCTGTATTTGCCTTCGTCGCCTTCGTGTTCTTCGTCGGCGTTGGTTGTGTCACCCGCAGGTGTTTTTAATGCCTTGGCAAACTTGTCGTTAAGTTCGTCCAATGCGGTTTTTGTGCTTGATAGCTCTTCTTTAAGCTTTGTTAGCTCGGCTGGTTCTTCGGCTGGCGGGGCGGTTTCTTGTTCGTCGTCAACTTTTGTTGTTGAAAACGAATCGAGCTTTGCTGTTAGGCCGTCTAGCTTTTGGCTAAACTGCTCAAGTGGTGTGCCGAGTGCATCTTTTAATGCGGTGGCTAATTCTTCTGGTTTCATGTCGGGTTCTTCCTTTGCGAATAGTCGTTTAAAAAAGGGTTTTTTAGGTGTGTCGATAGGCTCACATGACCCTAAGTCAACGGTTAATAAAGAGACTTCCGTGTCGTCTGCTTTGCTCTTACTACTGAAATGGATTCGGTCGGTGTAGCAGCTTGCTGGATAGTCGGTTACAGCAAGGCCGGTTAGGTAGGTTTTGCCAGTGCCCATGAAGTCGCGGTTAATTTCGATACTAAAGTAAACCGCTTGGTCGGCTTTGTTTAATGCTACAAACCCTTGATTGGGTGCGAGTACGGCGTATAAGCACGTTATGCCATCTTCGTTTTCGTATGCTTCTACGCTAACTACGTCGCCGAGCATGCCGGGTATATCAACATTGTGTAGGTTTTTAGCGGCCCAGCCTGACCAGTTGAATTCGTGATCGAGATTTATGCGGGCGCCATATTTGCGGGGGTTGTAGGTTTCTACAATGTCGGCTACGTCTTGTTCGGTTATTTCTCGGCCGTCGACGGTCATGCCAACGGCGGCAATTGATAATGGTTTTGTACGTAGTTGACCTGGCATATAACAAACCTTTTAAATGTTTTTTAATTAAGCTTTATGCTTTAAAGTAACTGCAGTTTGCACCCTCTTTTTAACCCTTTCCAACGGTTTAACTTTTTGAAATTCCTATATTTAGCTTTTAGGAATGGGCAGGTTTTTAACAGACAGATTACGCGCTTTATTACTAATACACTGCCGCCATGGATTAATTAATGTGGCGCGCTATGAAGGCTAATTACGGACCAGAGATACGCAAAAAAGCACAGGATTTGTATGTTGTTGAGGGCTATACCTATGAAGAAATAGCCGACTTAGCAGGTATGCCCAGTGCGCGCAGTATTAGGCGTTGGTCTGAGGCTGAGAACTGGGCTGACATGTGCCCAACGTATAATGCCGAAATGGCGTTTAGTCGCCGTATTAATTTGTTAGCCGATAAAGACAATAAAACCGATGCTGAATATAAAGAGCTAGACTTTTGCACGCGCCAGCTGTGTGCGCTTAATAAAAGCAAGCTGGCGCCTGCCCCTAAACAACGCGCTAACAATGACGATGCGGCCGCTGGTAATAGTGGCAGCGGCAAAAAGTCGAAGAAGAAAAAGAAAAATGATTGCTCTGGCATTACGCTTGATATGCTCAACGAGCTTAAAGATAAACTGCTTTACCCTCACCAAAAACATTGGTTTGAAAACCAAGATCACCGCACCCGCTTTATTTTAAAGCCCCGCCAAATTGGGGCTACTTTTTACTTTGCGTTTGAAGCCTTTGTTGATGCAATTATTAATGGCCGCAATAAAATATTTATATCGGCGAGCCGCGACCAGGCGGAAGTATTTAAGGCCAATATTGTGGCGCTGGTGTGTGAGCATTTTAATGTTGAGCTAACCGGTTCACCAATGGTGCTTAATTTAGCCGGTGGTAAAACGGTTAAGCTTATTTTTAAAAGTACTAATGCGCGTACTGCTCAGTCGGAAAGCGGCGATTTATATATAGATGAAGTTTTTTGGATTCCTAAATATAAGAGATTACGGGGCTTGGCGCAGGCTATGGCAACGCATAAGCATTTGCGTATTACGTATTTTAGTACGCCGAGTGTTACTAGCCATGAAGCATACGACCACTGGAACGGTAAATGGTACCGCAAAACTAAGGCGTGTAACGACCCTGAATTTGCGATTGATGTTAGCCATAAAAGCTTAAAAAATGGCAGGCTTTGCGATGATGGCATTTGGCGCCAAATGCTGACTGTGCATGATGTGGTTAACTCAGGCTTTGACCGCATTGATATTGGCGTACTTGAAAACGAATACAGCACGGATGAGTTTAATAACTTGTTTATGTGTAAGTTTATTGATGATGCGCACAGTGCGTTTAATCTTAAACAACTTATGGCCTGTGTGGGCGACTCTACCAAGTGGGATGATTTTGACTTGGATGCCGAGCGCCCATTCGCATTAAAGCCTGTGGTTATTGGCTTTGACCCTGCCCGTTTTGGCGACAAAGCAAGCGTTGCTGTGTTAAGTGCACCTATGAAGCCTGGCGAAAAGTTCCGCTTACTTGAAGCGGTTGATTTAAGCGGCAATGACTTTGAAGCCATGGCCAGCGAGATAAAGCTACTCACCGAAAAATACAACGTGCAACACGTTGGTGTTGATACCACGGGCATTGGTTATGGTGTGTGGGAGATGATCACTAAATTTTACCCGAACGCTGAGCCTATACATTACAACCCCATTATTAAAAACCAGCTGGTTATTAAGGCGATTAACGTAATTAAAAACCGACGCTTTGAGTTTGACCAGGATGCGGTAAACATTGCCAGTTCGTTTATTAATATTCGCCGTAAAGTGGTTGGCGACCAAATTACCTATGCTACTAACCGCACCGCTACAACTGGTCATGCCGATATTGCGTGGGCGATTATGCATGCCATGAAATTTGAACCATTGGACGGTAATGCCCACAGCCGCCAAACATCTGTAGGAATTGCAGCTTAATGAAACCACGATTAAAAGTAAGCAACGGCCATGCGCCTAATTATAACCAACGAACAGCGGTTACCGATGCGTTTAGTTTTGGCGACCCTGAGCCGTGTTTAGATAACCGGCTAACCGATTACGTTGGTGTGTTTAGTGATAGCAACGGCGTTTATGCGCCGCCCATTAGTTTGCAGGGTTTAATTAAACTGCTGCGCGTTAATGCCCAGCACGGGCCCATTTTGTATTTTAAGCGCAACATGATTTTAAAGTGGTATAAGCCAAACCCGCTTTTAAGCCATCAAGCATTAAGTAAGTTTGGCTTTGATTTGTTGTGGAGCGGCAACGCTTATTTGCAAATTATTAAAAATTCGTTTGGGCAAATTATTAAACTGCGGCACCTGCCTGCATTGACTATGCGCTATACGAGTACGCGCGGTGTGTATGCGCAATTAAGTAACCGCAGCCATGAGCCTATTTATTTTAATGCGGGTGAAGTTATACACGTAAAAGAGTACGACCCCGCCCAAGGTATTTACGGTATACCGCAGTATTACGGGGGTATTCAGTCGGCATTATTAAATGAAGATGCCACTTTATTTAGACGCCGTTACTACAAGAACGGTGCTCACATGGGCTTTATATTTTCAATGGCCGATCCGAACCTAAGTAATGAAGATGAGGCCGCGCTTAAAAATGCAATACGTGACAGCAAGGGTGTAGGTAATTTTAGAAGTTTATTTTTTAATTTTAGAAGTAATAAAGCCGATGCTGAAAAGTCGATAAACATTACACCGGTTGGCGATATATCAACTAAAGATGAATTTGAGCGCATTAAAAAAATTACGCTTAACGATATGCTGAGTATGCACCGTGCACAAGAAGCACTTAGCGGCCAGTCGTCTGGTGACAGTGCTGGCTTTGGTGATTTAGATAAAATTACTCGCGCTTATTACAACAATGAAGTGGTGCCACTGCAGCAAGACGTTTTAGGCATTAATAATTATTTACCTGCCGCGCAGCGTATTGAGTTTAAAGAGCCTGAGTATTCTGACCTCAACCCAACACCCAAGGAAGACGCATGAGCTGGATAGATATTATTGAATTTATAAAACAGTGGGGGCAGTTGCTTATGTTGAGCTTTTTAGCGGCGGCTATACAAATGTATTTAAGCCGTAAGGTGTTTACGTTTTTTCATTATTTTATGAGTGTGTTAATTGCTGTTTTTGCGGCGTACTTGGCGGCTATGTTTTGCGAGTGGCGGCAATTTGATGAAAGCTTAAAAACGGGTGTTATTGGTGTAACTGCGTATGCGGCCCCGCACATTTTGGAGGGGATCAATAAATTTATTGAAACGTTTAGCAAAGACCCAAAGAGTTTTATTAAATTAATTAGAGGTGGCAAATAATGGGATGGTTTAAAACACTGGTTTCATTCATCACAAACCCAATAGCCGATTTAACCGGTGGTTACGTTGAGCGTAAACGCATAGCGGCCGAAATGGCGGCCGATGTTGCACGCGCTGAAAACAATTTTAAAATTGCCCAGTTTGAAGCTAAAGCAAAGCGCTGTATGCAGGCCGAGCAAAACGACGCCGATTATGACTTTCTTGTTTTAAAGAACCGCGATAAAACCATCATGGATGAAGTGATTATTTTATTCTTTTTGGGGTTGTTTGTGTGTCACTTTATGCCTGCCATGCAGCCGTATATGCAAAAAGGCTGGCAAGCCATGGGTTATGAAGGTGCGCCCTGGTACTTTGAATTTGTGATAGTGGGTATTGCCGTTTCAACGCTTGGGTTAATGCGATTGTTTAGGGCGTTTTGGGGAAGTAAAGGCGGCAATAAAAAAAGCGCTAGTGACTAGCTAGCGCTTTTGCCAATCTATTTCTTTTATTTTCTCGACCACTTCGGCTTTAGCATTTAGCTGATTAAGTGCGCGTGAAAAGTTAGGCGCAGGAACTCCGTTTAATAGCGCCGCTGACTTTTTATCAATGCCGCGAACTAGGTAATCGCTGAGCGCAGTTTTAATATCTTCACTGCTAATTTTACACAGCGATAAAAGCAAGTTTAATCGCTCTGGTGTTTGCGTGCCTTTAAATAAATAGTTCATAAATATTTATCGGTTAAGTGATAATAATTTAATAATATTTCAATATTAAATAAATAGCCACCTATTTGATCTTTTCATTGTCACTTTGTGTCTAACATTGTCACGTTTTTGCCATTGCGATCCTTTTAAACTTTCTTTTAGATCCTTTTATTATAAGGCTTAGCCAAAAAGTGCTTGTCACTGAGGTTGTCAATTTGACGCATTTTTTGCACGAAAGCGGAAGGCGAGGAGGAGTGAATTTTTTAGCTCTTAGATTCTCAGCCAGTAGTTAAATGGTTGTTTGTCATACAGTGCGCCACTGTATATAATCACAGTGTATTTTATTAACGATTGGTGGTTATTATGGCGCGGGTTACTTGTCCAAATTGCGAAGCTAAAGCAACAGTTACATCACGCGAAAAACAAAGCGCCCATGTGGTTAATTTATATTGCTCGTGTACTAACACTCGTGAGTGCGGCGCGACGTTTCGTATTACCCAATCTTTTGATCACTTCTTAAACCCGCCTGTAAAAAGCACGCAGCAATTAGCCGCATCGCTTATTAAAAATCTATCTCGTGAGCAGCAATTAGAGTTAGTTGGCTTGTAAAATACATAGCCATAAAAAAGGCCGCTAATTTAGCGGCCTTTTTTGTGGGTGGTGGTTACTGGCGCTGTTGGCCGTATTGCTGGGGTGCTGGTTGTTGGGGTGCGTATTGCTGCTGATCATACTGCGGCGCTGGCTGGCTTTGGTATTGCTGCGGTGCGTAACCTTGGCTTTGTTGGTTTTCGCTTTCCCAAAATATATATAGTTTTAACGGGCCTTGGTGGTTAATTGGCATGGTATCGAGTTCAATCTCTACACTGTCGGTTCCGCCTTGGTTGTTGCTTGGCCATTTAGTGGCGCGGCCTAATGTGGCGTAGCGATTTTTGGTGGTGTTGCCTTGCTGGTATTTTTCAGCAATACAGGCAACACGGCCTTTGTCGAGTGGTTTATTTTGTGGGTGCATGGTGCGCTTCCTTTTTGTTTAATGTTTTATTTAATGCTTTGTGTTTTACAACTGAGTGGTACACCCAGTTGCGGCGTTTAACGGCTGGTTTCATTGATCACCATAATTCGCTTAATTCTTTTTCTAGCTGCTTTTGCGCTAGTAGCTCTTCTAGCTGTTCGCGGGTTGATTTGCTGCGCTGCTGGTAGTGCGGGCGCGGCTCTTTGTTTTCGCGGTGCGTTATTTTTGCCGGTGTGCTTACTGGCTTGGCCTGCGCAATGCGCGCTTTTTTAGTGCGTGGTTTTGCAGGGCTAGTGCGGGCTTTGTATTCTTTGCGCTCGCAGCCGCAACCTTGCACATGGCCTAGGTTGTCTTTACGTACTACGCGCGTGGTACCGCATACGCATTTACACATAAAATGCTGCACTCCTCGGTTGCGGCGGTCTTCGTTTAATACCGTCCAATTATTAAAAACGTCACCCGCTTTTACTTTACCTGTGGCCATGGTTACGCTCCTGCTAATAAACGTGGGCGCTTAAATAATAGCGCGGTGGTTTGTAGTTGCTCTATTGTTACTCGGCGGCCATCGATAGCCGTTACTTTTACTTTTTGAACCGGGTAAGTTTCTACTATTGTGTTGTAGCGATCGCTTGCGCATATATTTTTTAAACAGCGGGCGCCCTGCTGCGCAGACTCACCAAATTCACGGGCCAGCATGATTGGGTTATAAAATAGCCCTGTTTGTAGCATTTTTTCGGCTGCTTGATGTGTGTTCATAGTGACTCCTGTTGTTTTGGTTGTGGTCTGTTAGTTACTGCAAATACGTCGGCGTTAGGTTCTTGCTGATAGCCGGTACAAATTTCGGTAGCAAATACGCTGTTATTTGTTTTACCGCACTGGCCGTATTGAGTTTTAGGCTTAGGCCTATCGAATTTTGTAATAAACGGGCTGTGCTGATCCTCTGCATAGCCCTTTGGGCAAAACGCCAGGCAACTAATACATGCCTTTGGCATGAGTATTTTTGAAATTTGAATCGTCATATTTGCTCCTACGCCATTAAATCCAGTGACCACCAATCGTTACTACTGATTGCAGTGGCTTCGCCTGCTAGCACTAATCTAGCTAAATCTAAGTCGCCGATAATGTCGGCCGTGTGTTTATTAAATTGGGTGTTCGACGGTTCGCTGCGCCCGTCTAGCTCTGCATACATAAATGCCAAGTCGTAAAGCTCACGGGCATATGCATAATGTTTTTCGGTTGGGGTTGGCTTAATAGCCGATTTTGACGCTTGCATGTTTAGCTGCTCAAAACTGTGTAGCTCGCGCTCTTGCATGTAGTACACACGGTTGCCGCTGATCACGTTGCCGCCTTGGTTTAGCGCTTGAATTTGCGCAGGACTAAAGTCGCTAAGCTTGTTTTTACATTTAGCGGCGGTTTGTTCGTTATTTGGGGCGTGTTTTTGCGCTTCACTGTTGGCTATATAGTCAATAGCGTGCTGGCGCTGCTCTTTTTGCTGCGCCACTTCATCCAGTACCACTAAATTACCGTCTTTTATTAGGTAAATAAGGCCGTTATTTTTAACCCGCCTACCTGCTAACAGATCCTTTTTAACGTTAATGATCTCTTTTGAAGTAAACCCGATCATATCTAGTAATAATTCGTCTGTATGCCCTACAGCTAAAGGCGTACGATTATTCCCACTAGTCCAAGATAGGTCGGCTACGCCGACGTTGTTAGCATCCTGCCCACCAATTACGGCGGTGTTGTTATTAGCTGCAGTGCCTATAGCTTGCTTAGACCAGGTATGAACGCGAGTCACTAACGTGCAAAGCCCAAAGGTGTCTTCAACACCTTTTAGGGTTTTAGTAAATTCGGCGTATTGGTTACCGTATTCGGTATGCTGGTAGGCAGGTTTAAAACGCGCATCGCGGCCAATGCCAAAGCCACCCATTAAGGTAACAAAGGCTTTAAAGTCGCCCTTGTCGGCCGCTTGGCGTACTTGCTCTAAATCGGCATTGCCTTGCACTTCTTCACGCACTCGGCGCAACTCGCGCCAAATAGTAATGGAGGGCGACTTTTGAAACTGAAATTGCCTAATGCCCCACGTGCTAGCCCATGCTTTAACCGGATTAACTGCTTGGGTTAGTTTTTCGCCTGTTTCTGCGTCGTACTCGTTTGCCAATGCAAAACCATCAATATTTTTACTTACGTACTTAGCAACATAGGCCGCAGCGCCGCCTGACTTTTTACCGTCTTTATCTACCGTAGCCGGTAGCATTTTTATTGCGGTGTAGCGTGGGCTACTCGGAAAATAGTTTTTAAGCGGTGCGCGGGTGTAAACACCTTTAGATTTATTTAAACCCCAAATGCGTCGCGCTTTTGTGTAGCGGGCACGTAATGCTTTGCGGTTTTTAAAACGCTGAAAAAATACATCACGGTCGTCGCGGGTAAAGTAGCGGCGCAGTAAGTGGTTAACTTTGTCGTAATAACGCGCTGGCATCCATAAAAGCATGTGCCAGTGGGTGCAACCGTCGGCATGTGGCTCGGCTACACGAATACCAAAATACGGTATTTCAAGGCGGTCTAATTTAGCGCGCGCTTGTGAATACAGTTTATTTAAATACAGGCTAGCGTCTTTTGGGGTTGACCCATCCCACGATGGCGAATTTGCATGAAAACGACTCGGTGCAGTAATGTTATAAAACCCACCGGTGTAGCCCATTTCGTCTGCTAGTTCTTCGGTTTCGCGTATGCGTAGCATTAACTCGTTACGCATATTTTCAGGGTTGGCAACGCCTGCCTCAACCGCTTTCATTAGCGATATAACATCACTTTGCTCGTTTACTAATTCTAGGCTTTCTAGGTAACGCTTGCCGCGCTCTTGGTTGGTGGTGTATTCGGCCACTGCTTGTTTTGAGCAATAGGCGCTAATACCGCGGCGCTCTGTTTTTTTATTGCCTTTTTTGTCTGTGCTGTTAAATAAATCGCGGCCCACTTCGCCCGTTGCAATTTCTAGGTGCTCTAGGTAGCGGCTACGAATAGTTTTAAGTTTGCGCGCCCACCACTTATGATCTTGTGCTTTTAATAGCGCTACTTCGGCATCTGGCACAGTTAAGTAATCGCCCTTTTCAGCAAATTGCAACTGCACAGTAAACTGCTCGGCAAACTCGTTTACTTTTTCGTGTATGTCGGTTGCATCCCATGTTGGCTGCTCTTTGGCTAAATCGTTTATCATTTCGGCCGTTTGCATAGCCAGCACATTGCCGTGCTTTTTGGTTTTATCGGCATTAGCTAAAATGTGCCATGGCAGTGGCATGCTGCTAACAATTTGCTCAAGTATTTTAAGGCGGGGCTTTAATGTTTTAACTGTGCGGCGTAACCAGTCGTTCGCTTTGTAGTGTGCACGTATAGCTTTAGTTGTTAGCTGCGGCGCTTGGTGATCAGTGCTGTTACCGCTAAAGTCGTACAAGCCACGGCTAATATTAAGTAAGCGGCTTTTATATTGTTCGTCGGTTTCGTTTTTACCTTTACCCGCATTTTTTAAGCTGGTGTCGTATTTATTAATAAAGCGCTTAGCCACTCGCATTTGCAGTGGCTTTGGTACTTTGCTTAGGCATTGGTAAATAAAATTAACTTCTTCAACATCGTCAATCGCATTAATAACCGACATGGCCGATTTAGACACCTGATCGCCAACCTGCTGCTGTAAATTCTGGCTGGTTACAGGTTGTTGCTTTTTTACATTGCGCTGCTTTTGTGCAAACTCCATGTTTTTTGCAGTTTGGCGCACAAAGCTAGCTTGTATGCTTGGCGCGCGCTTGCTTTCTACAATGTCTTTAACAATGTAATTATGAATATTATTGTTATGCACTTTTTTAAGTGCCGCTTTAGCCGGTGCGCTAATTTTTAGGTTGGTTACATCAATGCGGTGTTCAATACCTTTAAGCTCATCATAAAGCCAAGCGTTTGCTTTTTCGCTTGGGTTTATGGGCTCGTCTTTATACCAGGCGTTGCTTGGTGGGGTAATTTTGGCAAGGTATTGCTTAGCCATTTTATATTGGCTGTACGCAGTAAAACGGCCAAGGCCGCTTATTAAAAAATTTCTATGTTCAATGTCGTCAACGGCTTTAACCATGGTTAAAACCGCTGTTACAACATCAAAGCTTACAATGGGCCACATGCTCATTGTTACAGCTCTATTTCCATTGGCTCGCCACCTGTTTGTACTGCATGTAATGCAATGCTCATTAGGCTGTATGCTCGCTCAAAATTAACGTCGTCGTCGGCAATTAGTTTTACGATTGGTAGCAAGTCGGTTAGCGTGTCTTCGCACTGCATTAGCATGCCAATGGTGCTGCGCTTGTTTAAATTGCGAATAGTAAAATTAGCTTGCTCAATGGCGTGTAAAACAATATTGAGTATTAACTGTTTTTTAGTTAGATCTTGGTCTTTGATAGCGTTCATTTCAGTATTCCTTTGGGTGTTGTTATTGGTTGTTAAATTACGAAGATTTCAGCGGCGGCTGGGTAGCCTTTGCAAAATACAAAGTGAGCGTATTCGGTTGAGTCGGTTTTACTTGGTTTTGCGGGGTCAAAGCCTGGGCGTTTGCTATGCACATAAACCGCGGCTAATGGCAGCTTTTGCCACATTGGTTTGCGCTTTTGGCTACCCAACCAATTAAGGCGTTGCAGCATAATCACTAAACAGCTGTCTTCAACCATTTCAAGTGCGTGCTCGGTAAACGCTTGCGCTTGGTTAAATGGCGGGTTTGTGATGATCATGTCGTATTTG
This sequence comes from Pseudoalteromonas sp. BSi20311, assembly GCF_000239875.1. Taxonomy (NCBI): domain Bacteria; kingdom Pseudomonadati; phylum Pseudomonadota; class Gammaproteobacteria; order Alteromonadales; family Pseudoalteromonadaceae; genus Pseudoalteromonas; species Pseudoalteromonas sp. BSi20311. Next base: position 54,571 of record NZ_BADU01000075.1, read on the forward strand.
CGTGATTCATAACTTGGCACGTTTAAAAAGTTAACGCCTGTTAAATTAGCGCGTGAGTCTTCACGTATATCCCAGCTATCTACTGTAAAACCCTCTTTTTCTAATACTGTTGGGTAGCTCATTGGGTACTTGTCGCAGCCGCCTGCGCTTGGGTCGAGTACTCTTGGGTTTTCATCTGGTGAACAAACCAAAATATTATTTTCAGCAAACGCTGCTAAAAAGTCTTCTATTAGCCAATGCGGTGTTACGTAGTAATCATCTGCATTGCGCACCGTTCCGCGATTAGTTGAACTCATGCTTGCGCCTTTGTAATAGTTAAATGTGAATAGTTAGTGCTGGCTTCAACGCGCGGGGCGTTTTGTAAAAACTTAGCCGGTGCCATGGCGTTAGCATCGGTAAATGCTTTTACTAATTGCTCCATTTGCAAAATAGCCTTGTGAATTTTTAAGCGAGTATCTGCATCAAAATTAGCAAAGCCGCTTTCTAAATGGTGGCGCTTTAGGCCTGCTGCAAAACACACTAATGTGCGCTCTTGCTCGCTTAGCACTTTGGTATACACGTACTCTGGCGTGTGGCGCTCACTGCCTAACAGCGCTTTTATTTCGGCAAGGCCTTTTGGTATGTGGCGCCCAGTTACGGCTTTTAATGGCGCTGAGTTTGGGTAGTTAATAGCTGTGTTTGCCATAATTAATTAACTCCTTGCTGGCTGCGGGTGGCTGCTTTTAAGTAATTAGTTGCTTGTGTTTTTAACCAATACACGGCTTTTTGTATTGTTTGGTACTCGTCGCCATTGCAATAAACCGGCAAGTCAAAATCGCCAACGCGCGCCTGAAGCACTGGGTCTAAACCAAATATGGCTTTGCGTGTTGTAATTTTGCAGCTCAATAAATAGCGGCATTGCTCTGCTAATGTTTTAAAACTGCTTAACGTTTCGCGACTAAATACTTGGTATGTGCTCATTGCCCTGCTCCTAGTTATTAACTTGTTTATTGCCGTAAATCTCTTGAAACTTCTCACTGCCTAAACGCATAAACTCTTCAATATCGGCTTCAAGCCACACAACACGGCCGCTCGATATTTTATGTGTTTTAGGAAACTGCCCTTTATCCATCAACCGGTATAACGATGAACGGTGCATTCCGCACTTTTGTGCTACATCGGCTGGGCGTAAGTAGCGGTCGTTAATGGTGATAACTTCGCCGCGTAAATTGCGGCGGTAGTGATCGGCTATATTTGATTGGCTCATGCTGTATCTTCCTTACCCTATTTCTATAAAATCCCTCTCTGTTTTGGTATGTTGCAAGTGCGAATATTCACAAACCAAAACAAAGAGGAAAAACCTATGTCGGAAATTGATAAAATTAAATTATTCAATAACCTGTCTAAAAACCTAATGGCTGTACTGTTTAAACAATTCCCTGAACAAGACATACTTGAACAGGCTGAATTTGTTAACAAATCGCCGTACATCACACCATCGGTGTACGAATCCACCTTAAAACAACTAATTCTTAGTGGCTTTATCGCCCCTGCGGACCAAAAAAACGCGTATTACTTAACAATTAAAGGGGCAAACACTGTTTATACAAACCTCGTTCAAGACCCTCACGAGCGCCTTGCAAAACAAGAGGCTAAATAAGCGCTAATGCTTTTTTAATTGCGCTTGGATGCTCAAATACATCCTCGTGCCGTGCGGCTTCTTCAAAAACATCAGCCAAAAGAGCCGCCATATCATTTACACTCTTCCCTTTATTTGCCTCAGTGCGCGCAAATTTAACTGCAACACCTAACGCAATGGCCGCTAAGTCAATCGGCGTTAACGTGGTCGCGCTACTCATGGCGTTTATAATGGCGAACTCCACTTTGGCCTTTTCGTTACGCTGTGCAAAAAACTCAACTGCCAGAGCGTCAATATCAAAAGCAGGCGCATCTTTATTTTCTTTTTTTCTGCGGGCTAAATTTTCTTTGGCTGACTCTTCTGTTATCCAGCACCCTGTAAAAATGTCATTAATCATGCTGCATCGTCCTTGTTTGTTTTTTGGTGATCGGCGAGTAAATCGTTTACCGATACTTCACCGTTGGTTAGTTCTGAAATACGCGGGATGTATTTCGCTGGGGCTTGGCCGAATTTATTCATCCAGTCCCATACTGAAGCCTGTTTTACACCTAAGGCGTTGCCTAGTTTGGTCTGTCCACCATAGATTTTTACAGCTTTAGTGATGTTATTCATAGTTAAACACCTTAAATTACAGTTTGTAGCTGTATTAAAGTACAGTTAAAGGGTGGTTGTCAATACCCTTTTTAACTGTAAAATAGTCAAAAGCTGTAATTTAGCTGTAAGTAATTTGCTTACTCTGTTGATTTAAATGATAAAGGACTAACTATGTGCATCGGAAAAAGAATAAAAGAAAGACGAAAAGAGCTTAAGCTCACTCAAGTTCAATTGTCAGAAATGGTAGGCATTGCACAGCAATCACTTCAAAAAATTGAAAACGGCACTACAAAAAACCCACGCAATATTCAAGCGCTGGCTGATGCGCTAGATTGCGCGCCTGAGTTTTTACAGTTTGGAATTGGTGAAAGCGAAAACAGTAACGTTGCACCGGGGCCAACACTTAAAGCGGCTGTGCCGTTAATTAGCTGGGTGCAAGCTGGCGCATGGTCTGAGATTAGTGAAATTAAAGCGTATGATGCAGAGCGTTACTTATGCCCTGTAAAATGCAGCGACCTAACCTTTGCGTTAAAAGTGCAAGGCGTGAGCATGGAACCGAAGTTTTATGACGGTGATTTAATATTTGTAGACCCTGAAGCTGAATGCATCCACGGTTCGTACGTAGTGGCGCGCCTAGACGATAATAACGAAGCCACCTTTAAGCAGCTAATTATTGAAAGCGGCCAAAAGTTTTTAAAAGCCGCCAACCCTAACTGGCCTGAGCAATTAATACCGATTAATGGTAATTGTACATTGGTTGGTAAAGTGGTGTTTGCGGGTAAGTCTTTTTAGTTAACTAAACACCAGGCACAAAAAAGCCCGCGTTTGCGGGCTTTTATATGCAGACCTACTGGTTACTATGCTCGGACTAAGAATGCCCAAGCTTGATAACCATACTCGTGAGCGTCTAATTGTTTTTCTGATTTACCACGTACTTTGCGGTAGCGGCAGAAAATCCACTTAAACCCTTTCGGAGCAGGCTTGTTACCTAACTTTTTTAGTTTCACTCATACAACACCTCCTTACTGAGATAAATTGTTTCCTTGAGTTTTTGGTATTATGGTGCTAAATTCATCATTGACTTAATACGAAAACGCAAGGTCTCGATGCTACTCAGTACATCAAGCTTTTTGTTTTAAGACTCTAAGTGAGTTGGCGCTCATTTAGAGTCTACCCTACCTAAAAAATTTACTTTGGTAGGTTGCTGCTTCCAAAGATACACCACATAGGTCTGCAATTTCTTGCGGTGCTTTCCCCTTCAGCAAATCTTTTTTTGTGTATGGCATTAGAATTTCACCACCAAAACAATTGGCCTGCCATTCACTATCTTCGAACGGTCTTAGCTCTTCATTAGTTCTGGCTAAAGTAATTTCTAAGTTTGAGTGTAATATATAATGCCCCAACTCATGTGCGGCAGTCATTCTATCGCGTCCACAACCATCCAGCGCTCGCTCGTAAACATCTTCTCTAAGCATTATTGTTTTTTGTTCTGGTATAGTGAGCCCATGATTACTTTGCATTACTGATTTTGGAAGAACTTCAAAATTAAACTCATTATCAAGTTTAGGTAATGTAAATTCCAACATTTCAATAATGGGTAAGTATAGTGAGCTACTACCCTGCTTTTTTTCTAATGTTAAACGCACAATCGAAGCAGCTTCTCGAATAGCATGCCTAGATTCAGGTGGTACTTTGATAGAATAACCGCTCAAATCACACTCCTTATTTCTCTAATAATCGTTTTAAATTTTCATAATCTTCATTATTTAAGTCATCAAAATTTCTTGCAAATAGAAGCGCTGCTTCTCTTGCCGTTTGATTTTTACCTTGTAAATTAACCTCTACGGAAGTTTGCGACAGCTCTGCATTCTTACGTAACTCTTTTTCCATTTCAGTATTCGGCTTTAGACGATTAATAATCTGCTCTAAAATGTCACTTGTAACAGGCCTTTTACCTGTTTCAATTGCCGAAATATAAGATGAAGTTTTACCTAGCGATTCAGCTAAAGCTTTTAACGATACCTCTAGGTCAATCCTCAGTTTCCGTACTGATTTTCCAAAAGGACTTAACATATTTATTCTCCCAACCCATGACGCGGTAATGGATGAAATTCACCCAACATGAGAATAGTAACTTAGCCGAGAAAATAAATCAACTAAATTTAGATGATTTATTTTCTCGGCTAAGTTTAGTTCTTTGCAAGATTAAATAGTAAGATATCTTATGCGTAATATTATGGCACTTATCTTTAAAGCAGTTAATGCGAAACACTCAAAACTGTATATCCATACAGTTAATTTTATGCTTTAATTAATTTTTTAGCAGGCTTATAAAAATGCTCATACAAAATGTTCTGACAGGTCCTAATTTAAAAGACCTTAAAACAACACTTGATAATAACTTTTTAAGTGACGCTACATTTGTTGGACGCGCCAGTGGTAATAGTATGGAAGGCGTTGGTATATTTGATGGCGACTTACTCATAGTTGATAGAGCTAAATCTGTTAAGCACTATGACATAATTGTGGCTTGTTTAAATGGCCAATTCGTTTGTAAGCTTGCTGATTTAAAAAATAACCTTTTACTTTCAGCCAACCCAGAAAATGAGCCCGTTAAACTCACAGAGTTTGACCAGTACAATATTGAAGGTGTTGTAACTCAATCAATTAGAATGCATAGGGCTAACTTAACCTTAGGATAGACAGCAGTTACATTAACTTTAAAAAAGGCTCTCCTTTCACAATCACTTTTGTTGTATCTAATTTATTAAGCTCATTTGTATTTATGTTTAATAAATTAGCTTCAACTAAAAATACCGCTCTTTGGTTTTGCTTATCAACACTCAAAACTTTAACTTTTGCAAATGTTTCAGCCTGTTCTGATCGAACAAGCGCTTCACCCTCTACGTCTGCAAATACAGAAAAGTTAGGGTTATCTTTTGATTTTGATACAAGCTCAACACCCTGCTTTATATCTTTCTTTTTTATAGCAAACGCATGAAAGTCGTTGTCATTTTTACCAAACGAAACAACCACTGACTCATCTGAACTAGCTAACAAATTAAATGTATCAACGCTTATATAAAGTATCTTCTGTTGAAAATTATAAACATGCGAATAAATTATTAACGCGACAAATATTATAGAGAAAAATATTTTCATAGGGGCGAACTCTAATTAACATGTTTATATTAAATAGAGCATAGTGCATTGGAAAGAATTGTTAATTGTAATGTCCGAAAAGTGCCATTTCCGGACGTTCGTAACGCCTCGCTTAACCGGCGAAAAATAGCAGGCCAAAGTTAGCGACGAAGGAGCTCAAGCCTGCTGTTTTGCGTCCTTTGGTTAAAGCGTTTGTTAGGTGAATTTAAGCCATAAATAGAGCAACGACAATAGAAACCCAAGTTAAACCAAAAACTAAAATACTAGTATTTTCGGATTCTGAATTTATATACAAAAATAAAGTGCCAAAGAAAAATGCAATTGGTGTTGCTGCCATTGCTGAGTATTCGCTTGGCAATTCTTGCCCCAAAAAAACAATTAATATTTTTAAAATAATGAACGCAAAAGACATATAAAAGAAGACCCGAATCATCCATATTCTTAGATGATCATCTGAAGCAAGCGGTCTTACTTTTTTAGTAAGGAATATCTTCCTTAGAATTTGTAAGATTTCCTTATCCGTTTTATTTAGCTTAAACACACTAATGGATTTCCTCATTCACCTAACGCCCAAATAACGGGCTAAGTAATGTTGGCTAAAATAGTGAGGTACGAACGGTAGCCAACTGTTACGTGTCCCAGTTTATTTGCTTGTTATGATTAAATTGCTGGATACTTTGGACATTCATCGCTAACCACTGACATCATAGCTTTTAACATTTTGGTTTGACCTACTCGCTTCATACTCCATAACATTGCGTAATTATGGCTTAAAGTATGAGTGTAAGCATTTTGAAGAACCATTAACTCAAGTCCCTCTGATTTGACGTAATCTGACATTCTAATTGAATATATTAATGAATCTTGGGTAGATAGTTTTGATCCATCACTCTTAACAAAATGATTAACAGAAATGCAATTAGCTATTTTTTGAACTTCTCTATTCTTAGACTTAAAGCTTTCAGATTTGAATACATTGTCTAGTTGTTGGATTATTTCATTACCTTCCATAGAAAAAGCAAATGTTGGTAGAAAAAATAGTATAAATATAATATTACGCATAACTTCCCTTTAATCATAACAGCTTATTGAACACCATTTTGGTGGTTTATAACACACCAAAACGGCCTATATTACATACCATGATAATTTCACCAATAATTACCTTTGTAAACAAGTAATTAAAACAGCTAGAAATTAAGCATGTTATTTTGCCCCAAAACGGCGTTTAATAATGTTATTGGACAAAATTAGATTTCTACTTAAAACACAGGAATAAATTTAACTTTTTCAGTGTCCGGTTATCGCTCTTTCCAGACCTTTAACAATACTAAGCTTACTTTATGGCACAATATATAAAGTCTTCCCACACCTCAATGCTTTGGCGTTTTTCTTTCATATAGTCGTATCTGTCGTAATGCACGCTTGATACATCAAACTTGTTGTGTTGCTGCAGTATGTCGCGGTTTATTTTATCTATGCCTGCTTTGCCCATGAGTGTTTTACACGTTCGGCGTAGGTCGCGAGGATTAAAGTTTGGCACTTTGTTTTTTTCGCACCAGCGTAGTATTGCCATTCTTAATGTTGATACGTGGGCGGTGGCTATTGGGTTGTCGCGATGCGGGAACATTTGCTCTGCTTTACCTGCTTGTTGCATTAGCTCTTGGATAATTGGTATTGCGGTTTCGCACAATGGCACTATATGATCACCCCGCTGTTGTACTTTTATTCTGCTAGCGGGAATGGTAAATGTTTTGCTTTTTAAGTCAAAATCACTTACGTATGATCCGTAAACCTCATTTACTCGTTGGCCACCAAGTAATAATGCCAGTTTTATGTATTGGTGGGTGTAATAAGGTAGGTCATCCGCATTCCATACTTTTTTTAGTTCAGCTTCATTTAACCAGCGTTCACCTTTGTTTTTTGGCGTTTCAAAATTAATGTCTCTGATGAAGTTGGTTTTTATATCATAGAGGTTAGGCTTTTTGTATTGCTCTGGCGAGTTATCAAAATCTATGGCAAATTTTAATATGCTCATTAGTACACTGCGAACTAGTCGCGCTTGTTCTTTAGCGCCACGGTTATAAACACGGTAAATAATGTCGCGGGCCATGTCGATTGTGAACTCGTCGGGCATTAATTCGGGTTTTATAAACGGGTTTATGTTTCTTTTAATTAGCTTTTCAGTTCGGTCTATTGTTGACTCTGCCCAGCGTGTACTTATGAATACGTTAAAGTCATCGAGCATTTGTAACATGGTGCGCTTTGCTGATGATTCAAACTCTGCTTTTTGAGTTTCTAATTGGTGTTCTTGCGGGTCGATATTGTCACTTAATAAGACTGCGATTTTGGCATGTTTACTACGCGCTTTTTTAAGATCAACGGTAGGGTAATTACCAAGGCCTATAACTTTACGCTTGCCATTTATGTGATACTGAACCCGAAACGTTTTAGCACCAGATTCGCTAACTCTAATTTGTAAGCGCCCTTCCCCATAGTTACCTGACTCGGTTAATACATAGCGCTTTTCTTTGGCCTTAAGCGCCTTAATTGATTTGTCTGTAAAGTTCATATAATGCCATTTGAAACTGTGACCACCACATGGGTCACAGTTTTGGTCGCAGATTAGTATGCGATAACAATAACAGAAAGAGACAAAATGAAAAGCTTTACACCATTAAAAACGAGGGTTTGCAGTGGGTTGCGACAAGCTAATACTGGATGAAATCTAAAAAACCGACATGCCAAGTAATTCACACATAAAATAAATAAACCTTTAAAAAGCTAAACATAGAATATCGTTCTATTTTTAATAAGCGTACACTGATCATCATAAGTATATTTACTTAATTAAACTTATATTACTACTAGATTAATTGATTTTTTAATGCTTATATTTTTTATGATAAGCCAAAATAAACGATTACTGCCAAACTGTTCGTATAACATACAACGCATTGTAATAATCGTACTGATAACTACACTTTAATCTAAGTAATGTACTTGAAACTTAGCGTTACTAGCGCTACTCTAAACGAGGTGGTCTGACCTCTATTAAGGAATTAGCAATGACACTCATATTTACACTTGGTTTAATCGCACTGCTCAGCATTGCGCTTTACCACAGAGCGAGTTGGAACACAGCACTTGGTGTTTCTGCCGCAACATTATTAATTGGTACCTTTGCTGGTGCTTTTGGTTTAATTAGCTGGGTGATCTTTTTAATCATCGCAGTGCCTCTTTCTGTTACTGGTATTCGCCAGCAATACATTATCAAACCTATTTTCACCATCTTTAAAAAAGTAACACCGAGTATGTCTGACACCGAAAAGTCAGCAATCGATGCGGGTACTACGTGGTGGGAAGCGGATTTATTTTGTGGTAATCCAGATTGGAAAAAGCTTCACCAGTATCCAGTTCCAAAACTCACTATTGAAGAGCAGGCATTTATCGACGGCCCTGTTGAAGTAGTGTGTAGCATGCTGGACGATTGGGAAGCAACGCATGAGCTTACCGATCTACCTCAGGATGTATGGCAATATCTAAAAGATAATAAATTCTTTGCCATGATCATTAAAAAGGAATACGGCGGCTTAGAATTCTCTGCATTTGCACAATCGTGTGTACTGCAAAAGCTAACCAGTAAATCAACATTGCTTTCGTCAATTGTTGGTGTACCTAACTCGTTAGGTCCGGGTGAGTTATTACAGCACTATGGTACTGAAGATCAAAAAAATCATTACTTACCGCGTTTAGCAAGCGGTCAAGAAATTCCATGTTTTGCACTTACCTCGCCAGAGGCGGGTTCTGATGCAAGCTCAATTCCAGACTACGGTGTAGTATGTAAAGGGCAATGGAATGGCGAAGAAGTGGTGGGTGTAAGCCTTACATGGAACAAACGTTACATTACGCTTGCGCCTGTGGCTACGGTACTTGGCCTAGCATTTAAATTACAAGATCCAGATGGATTATTAAGTGATGTTAAAGAGCCTGGCATTACCTGTGCGCTTATTCCAACAGATACCCCAGGGGTAGAAATTGGTCGTCGTCACTTCCCGCTTAATGTGCCGTTCCAAAATGGCCCTACTCGCGGTAAAGATATTTTCGTTCCACTTGATTACATTATTGGCGGCCCAGAAATGGCTGGTCAAGGCTGGCGTATGCTAGTTGAATGTTTATCGGTTGGTCGTGCAATTACATTGCCGTCAAACTCAGCCGGTGGCATTAAAATGATTGCAGTAGCAACAGGTGCTTATAGCCGTATTCGTCGTCAATTCCGTTTACCTATTGGTAAAATGGAAGGGGTTGAAGAATCAATGGCGAAGCTTGCTGGTTATGCTTACAGCTCAGACGCTGCTGTTAGTATGTCAACAGGTGCGGTTGATTTAGGCGAGAAGCCATCCGTTGTGTCGGCGATTATTAAGTACCACCTTACCGAGCAAATGCGCGATTCAACCATTCATGCAATGGACGTGCTAGGCGGTAAAGGGATCATGCTTGGGCCAAATAACTATTTGGGTCGTGGCTATCAAGGTGCACCTATTGCCATTACCGTTGAAGGTGCAAACATCTTGACCCGTAATATGATTATTTATGGTCAAGGTGCAATTCGCTGTCATCCATTTGTACTTACCGAGCTAGGTGCGTGTGAAATTGAAGACCGCGAAGAAGCGCTTAACGTATTTGATAAAGCGCTAATGGGTCACATTGGCTTTACCATGTCTAACCTTGTACGTACTAAGTGGCTTGCGCTTACTGGCGCTCGCTTTACTAGCGTGCCATACAAAGACGAAACTGCAGAGTTTTACCGTATTGCGTCTCGCTTTAGTGCATCACTTGCACTTATGTCAGACATTAGCATGGCGGTATTTGGTGGTTCTCTTAAACGTAAAGAACGTATTTCAGCACGTTTAGGCGACTTATTAAGTTACCTTTACTTAGTATCTGCAACGCTAAAACGTTACAACGACGAAGGCCGTAAAAAAGAAGATTTTGCATTGGTTCAATGGAGCTGTCAGGATCACCTTTACCACTGCCAGCGTGCACTTGCTGATTTAATCAATAACATGCCGTCGGCTCCACTACGTGGTGTTTTAAAAGTATTGTTATTCCCGTTTGGTCGTCCGGTTCGTAAACCTACCGACAAACTTGAGCACAAACTAGCGCAGTTGTTACAAGTTCCTAGCGAAACACGTAATCGTTTAGCAAGCTATGTATACCTTACAAACGAACCGCTTAACCTTGTGGGCCGTCAAGAGCAAACGCTTAAAGACGTTCTAGAAGTAGAGCCATTGTTTGAGCGTGTATGTAAAGAGAAAGGCGTAAAGCTGCCATTCTTCCAGCTTGATAAAGTGGCGCAAATGGGTTTAGAAGCGGGTATTTTAAGCCAAGCAGAAGCCGATAAGCTCGCTGCAGTTGAGAAAGCACGTCTAGATGTGATTAACGTTGATGACTTTGACCCTGCAGATTTACTTGCCGGCAAAGCAGCGCGTAATAGCAAAGCGAAATCTAAAAAGGCAGATGCTGCTTAACTTTACTAATAAAAGCTAAGCAACACACCTGTTATAACCATCCAAACCAGCGCATAATGCGCTGGTTTTTTTTGCGCTAAGGCCTGTTGTAGTAAACACCAAATAACCCCTATTACTAGCAACAAGCAATTTGCTTGATTAAATAAAACCACAAAACCAACCAGTGCGAGTAATAATACAATTAAGCTAGGAATAAATAAGCTAACAAAGAATGCTGTTTGCTTATTCTGCATGTTAAAAAACACACTGTACTGCTGATATAGGTGACGACAATCAAATTGTAGTGAGCTACTAAATAACACCACAAAGGCAAGTGACAAAATACTGAATATAGCAGCTAAATCAGCGCGCTCTTGTAACAACACCTTGGATGCCATAAATACACATAGTAATAAAGCTCCTCGCCATATCAAAGCCCAGCTATTATGCATAAAAAATAACAGCCAAAAGCCTGTAAGTGAATTCAACTTTAGCTTAGCTGTAGCATTAAAAGGGACCATCAAGGTGCTTAGCGCAAACAACAGAACAAAGCCGCTATGATAAAGCAATGAACTGACATCAAGCGGTAACGTTGCCCAAATTGCGGATAACAAAAAGCCATAAACCAGCGCTATTGGCTTGTATAAACATAAAATGCCGAGCACAAATTGCAATAGTAAAAACAACCAGAAGTGCGGCACTCTAAGCCACTGACTCACACTAAGATCAATCGCGATAATGAGGCTCGCAATCAACCAGCCATTGCTTAAAAGTAAAAGCTTTATATCCATAAAACCAAGCCAATACCGCTTCACCAATGTTTGTTGAAAGGCACGTTGAGCGGTGTTTTTTATCGCAGATTTCATTGCGCTCAACATGACACTTTGCAACAGCAAATACAGCCAAGCCATCTGCGCACCATACTGCGGTGCATCGCTGCTATCGATAATTTTTCCCAGCCCTAAAAACAACAGTAAAATCATACCAAGCATGGCAGAGCCAAGTACCACTAGAAATAACAAGCCAAAGTTTTTAAGTTGCAACAATAATTGCGTGAGTTCAGTTTTGTAAGCCTGATAACGATAATCCATAAAGGAGCGATATTGCCCGATTGATTGTTTTAAATTTGCAATCATAACGGTATACACTCAAAGCCACGCTCAATAAATGGCGCTGGTTCATGGCAAGTGATGACTATTTGCCCATTTGGCTTATCTATTAGATATTCATCAAGCAGTACTAATAAATACTGAATACTGGCTTGATCAAGTGCTGCGCTGGGTTCATCTAATAGTAAATACGGTGCATCACGCATCAGCGCTAAAATTAACTGGCATTTTTTTTGGTTACCTGACGATAGCGCATCAAACCGTGTATTTAAAAATTCATTAAAATAAAATCCATCTATTATTGTCGTTGGCCAATCACAACCCAGCGTATTCACGGACAAGTTAATAATTTGCTTTGCCGTAAGAAAGTCAGGTAAAGCAATACAGTCTGAGGCTATAGCAACTTGTTTATGCGGTTCGGTTAATGCTTTTTTAGAAAATAAAATCTGCCCACTTTGGCGCGTTTCGAGCTCTGCCAACATCATCAACAACGTTGTTTTACCTTGGCCATTAGGCGCTTCAATGCATATTTTAGGTGCACAAAACTGCACACTATAGCCACTGTACAATATGTTTTCAGCAAACTGTTTATGTAACCCAATGACTTCTATCATAAATACTCCCTGATTTTGAAAGTGAATTATAACTGGTTTTCTATTTTCGTGGGCTACATGGTTTGTAACACTTTATTGCAGTTCGAATAGGCTAATTACTTGCGTTTAAAAAATGTTCGGTTAACACTAAAAGTCTATAATTATAATCCAAGGAATGTATCTATGAAAAAAGCCCTCAAATTTGCCTGTATTACCTGTGCAGTATCAATTGCATTAACAGGTTGCAGTCAATCTAATAATTCAGCCTCTACCCCTGTGGCAACTGAGCAAACACAACAAGTAAAAACCTATAACGCTAAAACCTTTTTTGATACAACATCTATCATGGGCAGTAGCTTTTCCCCGACTGGCGATAAAGTTCTAGTTAGTAGCGATGAAAGCGGTATCTATAGCCTCTATGAAGTCGATGTAAAAACAGGTAGCAAAACGCGCCTAACCAATTTTGAAGACAGCACCTACCCTATTCGCTATTTCCCAAATGATGAGCGTGTACTATTTACCAAGGACTCAGGCGGTAATGAGCGCTACCATGTTTATGTGCGTGAAGTTGATGGTTCAATCAAAGATTTAACTCCAGGGGAAGAAACCCGCGCGAGTTTTGCAGGCTTTACTAAAGATGGCAGTCAGTTTTTTATTACCAGTAATCAACGCGATGCCAAGTTTATGGACTTGTATCGTGTAGATAGCAAAACCTATAAAGTCACGCCCGTTTATCAAAACACACAAGGACTAGATGTGGGCGCAATTAGCCCCGATGGACGCTACATTGCACTGTCTAAAAATAATACCAATAAAGACAGCGATACGTTTATTCTTGATACCTATAAGAAAACCCTCAAGCCACAGTTAATTTCTAAACACGATACCCCAGCACAATATACGCCTGAAACCTTCTCTGTAGACAGCAAATATTTATACTACTCAACAGACGCTAAAGGAGAGTTTTCACAGGTATGGCGTTATGAGTTAGCCACAGGCGAACATAGCCCTGCACTAAAAGATAATTGGGACGTTAGCTTTATTTACTTTTCTAAATCTGGGCGTTACCAAGTAAGCGGTGTAAATGCTGATGCCAGCACAAAGGTCACAGTAAAAGACACGCAAACAGCGGATGAAATTGCCATGCCTAAATTACCTGCGGGAAATCTACGTGGTGTGAATTTCTCAAGCGATGAGAAAACCATGGCGTTTTATTTAAATTCAGATACCTCACCAAGCAACTTATTTGTTTGGCAAGTTGGCAGTAATGAAGCCAAGCAACTTACCAACACATTAAGTGAAGATATAGATCAAAACGACTTAGTAGAGAGCACCATTGTGCGCTTTAAAAGTTTTGATGATTTAGAAATACCGGGCGTATTATACAAACCAAAACAAGCCAGCAGCACCAATAAAGTACCTGCACTTATTTGGGTGCATGGCGGCCCAGGTGGGCAAAGCCGAACTGGTTATAGCGCAATGCAGCAACATTTAGTTAATCATGGCTATGCTATTTTTGCCGTCAATAACCGCGGTAGCTCAGGCTATGGTAAAACATTTTTCCATTTAGACGATAAAAAACATGGCACCGATGATCTACAAGATATTGTCTACGGTAAAAAACACTTACAAAGCCTAGATTGGGTCGATGCAGATAAAATCGGCATCATGGGTGGTAGCTACGGCGGCTTTATGACCGCAGCCGCGCTTGCCTTTGAACCGGAAGAGTTCAAAGTAGGTATCAATATTTTTGGTGTGACTAACTGGGTACGCACACTGAACTCAATTCCACCATGGTGGGAAAGCTTTAAAAAGGCGCTATACGATGAAATGGGCGATCCTGCCACCGATGGTGAACGTCACCGTGCTATTTCACCGCTATTTCATGCCGATAACATCACTAAGCCTTTAATGGTTATTCAAGGTGCTAATGATCCACGCGTATTACAAATTGAAAGCGATGAGTTGGTTGCTGCGGTTAAAGCTAATGGTGTGCCAGTAGAGTATGTATTATTTGATGATGAAGGCCACGGTTTTAGCAAAAAAGAAAACCGTATCAGCGCCTCCAACGCCTACCTAAACTTTTTAGATACTTACTTAAAAGAGTTATTTGGCCCACAAGGGTAATTGTAAGCCAATTTATATTAAAGCCTGCTGCGTTTTCATGTACGCAGGCTTTTTATTGCTTGGTTAATCTAGGTTCCAGTAAAGCGAGCGCCAAACCAAATACAGCAGCAAAAATACCTAAAAACTCAAACCAACTATTGCCTGCATGTGGCATAGTCCGCGAAAGCTCATTTGCAGTATAAACACGTTTACCTCCCTCAACCTCTTCAACAAATGATTCACCGACATACTCATCCATTAACTTAAAACTTGGTACCCTTCTGGCCAGCATTTCCCGATTTTTCTCATCTCTTTTTTCTCGATTCGACTCAATAATATAATTGCTCCAATGAGTAAAAACATTCAGAGGTTCACCTGTTTTGATCACACCTTGTGATTTATATTCGTAAAAGCGCTCATTGAACACATAGTTTTTATGTCCTGCATAAAACAATGCACAACCAATAGATATTAAAAACATTGCGAGATAAATAACCTTACGCTGTGTGGCTGAGCTCTTTACTGCTTTACTTTTATACCACAGCTCTACATCGGGTATTTGCATCAGTCTAACTTTATCGTGACTCGATACTAGTGGCTTCATAAACTCATCAATTGAAAGATCTAATGCTATCAATAAAGCTCTAAATATTTCATTGGAGGGAATTGATTTATCGTTTTCAAGCTTGGATAAATAACTCTGCTCTATACCCGCTTGCTGGGCAAATTCAGGTTGGCTCAATTTTTTATTATTTCTTAGCTGCTTTAATTGCTGACCTAATGTACTCATCTTAATGCTTCCTTTTTTAAAGTGAGATTAGATTCTTGGTAATTCATGCAGAGATAAGAAGCTGAATATTAAAGAATAGCCAAGAATATTAGCAGGTTAGTATAGAAGAGTCGAGCTTATAGCTTATAGCTGATAGCTGATAGCTGATAGCTGATAGCTGATAGCTGATAGCTGATAGCTGATAAAAATTATGTTTGAATTTATTAATAAGGAAATTATTTATTGCTTGTTATTGAGGAAATAACAAGTGGCGGAGTGGACGGGACTCGAACCCGCGACCCCCGGCGTGACAGGCCGGTATTCTAACCAACTGAACTACCACTCCGCAGTGGTATGTGCATGGGGTAATGCACTTACTAATTTTGTTACGATATCAAA